>JAZRNS010000089.1:0-34153 GCA_045648245.1 Faecousia sp.
TGGCAGATAAGTTTATATTGCGTTCTGATTATAAACCAACAGGTGATCAGCCTGAGGCAATTGAAAAACTGACAGCGGGCTTGGCAAATGGCCTTCGGGAGCAGGTTCTGCTCGGTGTAACCGGTTCCGGTAAAACTTTTACAATGGCGAATATTATCGCTAATGCGAACCGTCCTACCCTTGTGCTTGCCCATAATAAGACCCTTGCTGCCCAGTTATGCTCAGAATTCCGGGAATTTTTTCCGGATAATGCTGTGGAATATTTTATCTCCTATTACGATTACTATCAGCCTGAGGCATACATTGCCCATACCGATACCTATATTGAAAAGGATTCTGCCATTAACGAGGAAATTGACCGGCTTCGTCACAGTGCCACCTCTGCGCTGTTTGAACGGCGGGATGTGATTGTAGTATCTTCCGTTAGCTGCCTGTATGGACTGGGAGACCCCATTGATTATAAGAGTATGGTTATTTCCTTGCGGGTAGGTCAACAGCGCCCTCAGGATGAGATTCTGAAGAAATTGACAGAAATTCGCTATGAGCGAAATGATATTGATTTTTCTCGTAACAAATTCCGAGTAAGGGGCGATACCGTAGAGGTATATCCGGCATACTGGTCTGGAAGAGCGATTCGCGTGGAATTCTTTGGGGACGAGATCGACCGCATTAGTGAGATCAATGCTGTTACCGGTGTGGTTGAACGGTTTGTGGATCATGTGGCCATTTATCCTGCAAGCCATTATGTTGCAAGCCGTGAGAAAATGGAGCGGGCAATGGCAGAGATTCGTAAGGAATGTGATGCACAGGTAGCGTTTTTTCGAGCCAACGATAAGCTACTGGAGGCCCAGAGAATATCCCAAAGAACGGCTTATGATTTAGAAATGCTGACAGAGATCGGATTTTGTACCGGCATCGAAAACTATTCCCGGGTAATTCAGGGCCGACAGCCGGGCACACCGCCTACCACACTTTTGGATTATTTCCCGGATGATTTTTTGCTGTTTGTGGATGAGAGCCATGTTACGCTGCCCCAATGCCGTGCGATGTACGCCGGAGACAAAAGCCGTAAGGATGCTCTGGTTAATTACGGATTCCGTTTGCCGTCAGCTTATGATAACCGCCCCCTGAATTTTCAGGAATTTGATGCCAAACTGAATCAGGCAATTTATGTTTCTGCAACCCCAGCGGAATATGAATTGACTCGGTCTGCGCAAACAGTGGAGCAAGTTATTCGTCCTACAGGGCTTTTAGATCCTGTTGTGGAGGTTAGACCTATCGAAGGACAGGTAGATGACCTGATAGGGGAGATCAATGCAAGAGCGGCAAAGGGCGAGCGCGTGCTTGTTACCACGCTGACCAAAAAAATGGCAGAGGATCTTACCGTATATTTGCAAAAGGCTGGTATTCGTGTGCGGTATATGCATTCTGATATCGGGGCAATGGAGCGAATGGAGATCATACGGGATCTGCGTATGGCGAAATTTGATGTGCTGGTTGGCATTAATCTGCTTCGGGAAGGTCTTGACTTGCCGGAGGTTAGCTTGGTCGCTATATTGGATGCGGACAAGGAGGGCTTCCTGCGTTCGGAAACAAGTCTGATCCAAACCATTGGCAGAGCAGCAAGAAATGCAGAGGGTCTTGTGATTATGTATGCCGATAATATGACACCGTCTATGCATGCGGCAATTCAGGAAACAAAGCGTCGCCGGGAAATTCAGGATAGCTATAACCGGGAAAATGGTATTGTTCCACAGACGATTATTAAGTCTGTGCGGGATTTGATTGAAATTTCCTCACCAACTGCGGAACGAAAGGGTCGCACCGGAGTGAAGATGACCAAGGCAGAAAAGGAAAAGGAAATCGCCCGGTTGGAAAAGCAGATGAAGGAAGCTGCCCGCATGATGGAATACGAATATGCAGCAATTCTTCGGGATCAGATCATCGAACTTCGTGGACAGTAATATAAGGGCGTGTTGCTATTGCAACACGCCCTAAGCTATTATTCAACAGGTGTAAATCGAGGCCCGCTATAGCCGTCCTTATCAACCGTCTCAAGCCACATATATGCAGGTCTTACCCAAAGGTCCTGCTTGCCGTACAAAGAACGGTAGACAGCCATTGGTTCTAAGGTTTCGGAATGGCAAGCTATGCCAAGTAACTCATATTCACCGCCTTTAAAATGGCGGTACTTACCGGGTTTTAAATCCATAATACTACACACATCAGGAGGGAATATTGCCGCGAATATCTGCTTCAAGAATCTGTGCTGTGTCGAACAGATCGGCGAACCACTCAGAATGGTGAGCCATATTGGAGCCGCTAACCAGGATTCTGCCTTGGCGGACATAGCCTTCATTTAAGACAGACCACAAAGCTCCGTCGGTACAGAAGCCAAGATAGTAGCGGAAGCCGGCACCGTGCAGGGTGTTAAACTTCTCACCGGAGTAAATATCGGTATTGGTAATATCTGAGTTCTGGGCAAAGACCATTGTGTCTACCTGACCCAAGATAGGCAGGCACTCTGTAAGCCACTTGTTCAGGTCAGCTTCCATTGCGTCAGACCCATACTCGCCGTAAGGAACATTTGCATATGTGTAACAGGCCAATTCATAGCCGCTGTTGCGCAAAGCCTGCGCCACCTGAATAGCCTCCGAAACGGCATCGTTATAGGCATCCAAGCCGAAATCTTCCTCTGCACCGGTATAGGTACGGTAACCGAATAGCCCGTTGTAACCGGTCAGTGCAATGACAGCCTTTGCACCGCGATAAGAGAAATCGGGATGGCTTTCAATAAAGTTATCCAAAATGGGGATGAGGTCGAAATCACCTGTAACGGTATCGCCGTTGCGATCGATGCGCTCACAGGTTATACTGCCGTCTGTGTCCAAAACCAAACGGGATGCAAAGCCAGCGCCGTTTTTATCGGGGAGTTTGTCGCCGTCTGAGTCAACAATATAAATATTGTAGTTGACATTGGTTTGAGTAAGGATCAGGGGTTTTTTACCTTCCGGCAAATACAATGTGTTGGATTTATAAACGATAGTACCATCAGCACCGGTGGAAGCGGTTACAAAATCCTCCATGCGTACAAGAACATAGCCGTTTTCATACAAAGCATTTAAAATGCGGCTAAATTCTGTTGTGGTTACATAGTTCTTATTGAATGCATTGCCGTATGTGTTATGATTAAATGCTTGCTCAGGATCTGCCATAAGCATTTGGAAGGAGAGGTTCGTAACCTTACTTAGGTCATCCCACGGAATCAGTGCATTCATTTCTTTTGTATAAAGATTGATGGCGTCTGATACAGCGGGGTACTGACCAATATCGCCGGAGAAGGTGTTGAGAAGCGCAACTGCGCCTTGATAGTCATAGTTAGCCACCATAAGCTCTGCTTGCGACAGTAGCTGTGCAGACTCCTCAGCAAGCCGTATCTGTTCTTCCTCAAGCGCGATGGATGCCGCAATACTGGACGCTTTTTCAGCATGGCGTTTTTGCACACCGCGGACAATAGAGCCTGTAATGAAGATCAGGATCATCACAATTGCAACACCTGCAATGATAACAGGTAAATAGACTTCTTTAAAAATTTGCATCTTGGAGCGCTTTCTGCGTCTAGGATTGACAGGGCGAGGATTCTCGTTGATTTGTTCGTCCATTCAGAAAAACCACCTTTCATCAACTTTTTATTATTATATCCCCAAAAACTGTAAATTGCAAGAATATTTGCAAAGATGACCATTGGGCGCTTGCGTAAAGGGCCGAATTGCGATATAATATCCACAAAAGGGAGGATTAACTATGGAGAAAATTACAAGCTTTACCATCGATCATAACTTATTGCAGCCTGGTTTATATGTTTCCCGAAAGGACCCCGTCGGCACACAAATTGTTACTACCTTCGATCTGCGATTTACCAGCCCCAATGAGGAACCGGTTATGAACACTGCCGAAATTCACACCATCGAGCATTTGGCAGCCACATACCTTCGCAATGAACAGCAGTGGAAGGATAAGGTGCTGCATTTTGGCCCTATGGGCTGCCGTACCGGCTTCTATTTGTTGCTCACCGGTGATTATACCTCTCAGGATGTATTGCCCCTTGTACGCGCTTGCTTCGGCTTTGTAGCTGAATTTACAGGCGAAGTACCGGGCGCAAGCGCAAAGGATTGTGGAAACTACCTGGATATGAATCTGCCTATGGCAAAATACTGGGGTAGACGCTATGCAAAATTACTCGATGAAATCGATGACAGGCGGCTTGTTTATCCGGAATAAGGGGACAGTATGAAGAAACTTGGAATTATCGGCGCTATGACCGTTGAAGTCTGCACATTGCGTGAAAAGCTGGAGGATCTCAAGATCACACAAAAGGCAGGTATGGAATTTTACGAAGGCAAACTGGAAGGGGCACCTGCAGTTGTGGTGCAATGTGGCGTAGGCAAGGTCAACAGCGCCCTGTGCGTGCAGATTTTGTGCGATTGTTTTGGTGTAAGCCATATTATCAATACCGGTGTAGCGGGCTCGTTGTGCGCAGAACTGGACATTGGCGATTTTGTAATCAGCCGGGATGCGATGTATCATGACTTTACCTGCCATATTTTGAATCCTGCATACTGTGTGGGACAGGTTCCCGGAATGGATGTGCTGGCATATCCTGCAGACGAGGCGCTGGTGGAGTATGCGTTTCGGGCAGCGGAACAGGTACATCCCGGTCATGCCCGCATCGGTCGTGTAGCAAGTGGAGACCAGTTTGTTGCAGACAAAGCACAAAAGGATCAAATCGTTGCAGATACCCAGGCGATCTGTACCGAAATGGAGGGTGCTGCCATTGCCCATGCAGCATGGAGAAATAAAGTGCCTGTGGTTATCATCCGTGCTATTTCCGATAAGGCGGATAATTCTGCCCACATGGATTATCCTGCATTTGAGGCAGCTGCTGCTGAACGCTGTGCAAAGGTAACGCAGGCTCTGGCTAAGGAGCTGAATCAATAAAAACTGGGGTATATGGCGCGACGCACATATACCCCGGGTTTTTATTCGTATTGATATGTTTGCTCTGTTTTGTTTTCCAGCAAGTAGGGAATTTGTTCGATGATGTGATAGGCACTGTATTCAGAGCAAATCGCAACAGGAAGTAGTGTTTCTTTGTCCAGCTCCAGTGCAAACTGGAGCGCTTGCGTTTCCAGAGCAGAGGACACATTGTGCAGAATGTCAGGATCATTATATAAGGTGCTGCTGATTTTGGAGCAGATCGCTTCGGCGAAGGTCTGCTTCGGTTCAAATGTGATGATGAGTGTATCATCTGATTGTGTGATGTTTGCACCACCAATATGCTCCGGCAAAAGAATATCCTGAACCAGCACTTCTTCGCAATATGCACTCATGGATAAGGCATCTACATTGTTGCGCTGGGCAGGAGCAGTGCCGTTTTGGGAAATGGTATAGATGCCATTTTCAAAGTGCTCTATCTGCCGAAACGCAACAGTTTCACCGCCACGGCTTTGATGTACTTGGTGGATAGTTTTATCTATTGTTGCGGACAATTCACCATCTGTATTGTGTTTTGTCAGAGTCGTTGTTTCGGTGCGTTCAATGCCAAAGGTTTGGTAGTTTGTTGTTGTAGTTGCAGTACTGGAAATATTATTTGTTTGCAGTAGATAACCGCAGGATTGTTCCAGAATACGGGGAATGTCAAAGCTTTCGATAGGCGTGCAAATATTGGGCAAGGTGAAATCTTGTCTTGCTTCAGGAGAAATTATGATCTTTACAGACTCCGTTATATTTGCAGCTCCCTGGGTATAGGAAACTGTGTATTGACTACGGGTCAATATACCCGATTCATTTAAGTATGCATATCCGGACGCATAGTTAAACTTTGCCTCGGCGGGGACTGCCCAGTTTTCCGGAGCAGAAGCTTTGTCCAAAATAATGGCTGTATCTGCGCCAAATGCACAAACTTCCTTGTGTTCATAAAGGGACAGATCAAAGCAAACAGCAGGCGCAAAGCGTGCAGAATATTGTTCTATTGTCAGAGGTGCAGAAAAGGAACTGCCGTTGATAGTAACATATCCTGTCCCGTTTTCATAATGCTCAGAAAGTGTAATGTCATGGGAGCCCATGGTCAAGACTTCGTGCATGGAACTGCGCATGGATTCTGTGTCGGGATTATCTACACTCAGGCGCTGATGGGAAACCTGCCGGTAGTTTTGGTTTTGAAGCTGTGTGTTTTTCTCCGTGATGATGTAAAGAGAAATCCGGTCAGCAGAGCTGATTTGCTGGGTGGAGAGTTGATATAAAATAACAGGCTCTATGTCCACATAGGGATTTGTGGTTTGTGTTTTATTACCACCCAGGAGAGAAAGACAGCCGGAAAGGGTCAGTAACAGCGCTGAAAGAATTGTAGCTGCAGCAATTTTATAACGATTCATGGTGTACCTCCTTCCATAAAGTGCAATTATATTATACTGTAATGACAGTTCGAAGTCAAGAAAAGCAGGGAAGACCGAACTATTTGGATGAAAACGGAAGGAACTCCAATGGCGCTAAAAAAAGATTGACAAAACAGATGCATAAGGTTATAATACATAGGCGACTCGCGAGAGTGTTGGAATGGTAGACAAGCACGTTTGAGGTGCGTGTGGTTTCGCCGTGTGGGTTCGAGTCCCATCTCTCGCACCAACAAGCGCCCTGATTGTATGGCAATCAGGGCGTTTTCAATACATATAACAAGCGAAAGGAAGCGGCTGTCTTGACACGTTTTTTTGTAACAGAGGAAGAATTTAAGACAGATTTTATGGTGTTGACCGATGAAAATGCGGCTCATGCCAAGGTTCTGCGAATCCGAACCGGCGAGAAAGTGCTGGTTTGCGACGGACAGGGCAAGGAATGTGTTTGTACTGTCAGCGATATCAGCGACGGTCTGGTGAGTCTGGTGGTGGATTGCACACAAAATTCCCAGTCTGAGCCTGCAGTAAAGGTTAGCATTTATATGGCGTTCCCCAAGGCAGATAAGCTGGAGCATGTGATTCAAAAGGCTACAGAATTAGGCGCCTTCGAGATTGTTGCTTTCCCTTCAGCTCGCTGCGTTTCGAAACCGGATGCAAAGAGTCTGAAGAAGAAGCAGGAGCGCTGGCAAAAAATAGCTGCCTCCGCAGCGGAGCAATCCGGCAGAGGCAGAATTCCTGAAGTCATTACACTAGATAGCTATGTGGCAGCACTTTCCCGTGCCTCTCAGGCAGATACAGCGATCCTGTTTTATGAGAATGAACAGGCAACGACACTGCATATGGCGCTGGATGCCGGTGTGGGTCATACAGTAAGCTTGCTGACAGGTCCTGAGGGCGGCTTAGAGATGTCAGAGGTGAAGAAAGCACAATCGGCAGGCATTAAGGTCTGCACCTTAGGTAAGCGAATCCTGCGGTGCGAGACTGCGCCCCTTTGTGCTTTATCAGCGGTTATGTACCATGTTGGTGAATTCTAATAACGGAAATGCTTTTTCTTTACGATTAAGAAGATCGTACCCAGCACCAATGCCATAAATTCTGCCAGTACAACGGAGAACCAAATGCCGTTAATTCCCCAAATTAGAGGGAGAATCAAAATGGCGGCAGATTGGAACAACAATGTGCGGATAAATGCAATAATCGCTGAGGTCAAGCCATCGTTTAGTGCAGTGAAAAATCCAGAAGTAAAAATACCAAAGCCCATAAAGGCAAATGACAGAGCAAAAATTCGCAGCCCGTTAACCGTTAGTTCCAAAAGTTTAACATCGTAACCAACGAATATGGAAGAAATTGGGGCGGCAAGAAGTTCTGCGGCAATAACCATACCGACGCCAAAAGAACCAACAAGTATCAGACTCTTTTTCAGCAAGCCGTGTAATTCGTTGTGGTTTTCTGCACCGTCGTGGTAACCAACTACAGGCGCAACACCTATTGAATAGCCTATAAATGCGAAAGAGAAA
This sequence comes from Faecousia sp., assembly GCA_045648245.1. GTDB lineage: Bacteria > Bacillota > Clostridia > Oscillospirales > Oscillospiraceae > Faecousia. Next base: position 7,970 of record JAZRNS010000089.1, read on the forward strand.
ATTGCACTAACATACATCATGACACCGTAGGCGGCAACACCGTCTTCACCTAGATATTTGATCAGTTGAAGATTGTAGAGAATACCCACTATGTTCATAGAGATGTTGCTCATAAATTCGGAAGAACCGTTGATGCATGCTCGAGAAATTGCGCCTTTGTCGTATTTTGTTTTGCCCAGTCGAAGGGTGCTGGTGTTTTTGCGAAAGAAGTATACCAAAGGTATTGCGCCGCCAACAACCTGTGCGATACTGGTAGCAATGGCCGAACCGGCAAGTTTCCACTGTTGGGGCAATGAGATAACCAATATCGCATCTAGAATAATATTCAAAACACCCGCAGCTACGGTTACGATCAGACCGAGTTGCGGTTTTTCGGCGGCAACAAAGAAGCTTTGGAACATAACCTGAATGATAAAGAATGGAACTGCGCACAAGATAATGCGGCCATATAGAACGCAATCTGCCAATAATTGACCGTCGGCACCCAAAAAGACAGCGATAGGTCGCATAAAGACAAAGCAAAGCAAGCTTAAGATGGAGCCTAGAATAAAAGAAAAGTAAACAAATAAAGAAAAGTATTGATTTGCTTTTTCCGGTTTTCCTTCACCGAAGGCGCGGGCAACCAATGCAGTACCGCCTGTGCCAAACATAAAACCGACTGTTCCGAGAATCATAAAAACCGGTACGACCAAATTGACTGCGGCAAAAGGGGTTTTGCCGGCAAAATTGGAAACAAAGAACCCGTCAACCACACCGTAAATGGATGTGAAGATCATCATAGCGATAGACGGCAAGGTGAATCTGATTAGCCTACCGTAGGTGAAGTGATCTGAAAGTTGTATATGCATAATAACTCCAAGTCAATTATTTGTGATATTTACTGCCGGCCTGAATGGACTCAGCGCGGTACAACTGCTCCAAAACCATAACCCGTGCCAAATGGTGAGGGAAGGTCATAGGACTTATGGACAGCTTGAAATCGGCAATATCCTTGATTCTTTGTGCAATGCCAAAAGAGGAACCAATTAAGAAGCAGGCACAGCTTTTACCGGAGAGCTTGACTTGCTGCAGTTTTTCAGACAATGATTCAGAAGAAAGCATTTTTCCTTCCGGTGTAAGGGTACAGAACCATGCGCCCTTGGGAATTCTGGAAAGAATTAAATCCGCCTCTTTTTCCAATCCTGCAGCGATCTGCGCAGCAGAGGGATCGTCCGGCAAACGGGTTTCCGGTAATTCCAAAATTTGAAAACGGCAATAGCCCTTCATGCGTTTTTCATATTCGTTGGCTGCATTTATATAAAACGGTTCCTTCAATTTTCCCATACAAATCAGTGTAATGTCAAACATCTTCCACACTCCTTTGGATGGAGTATATCATGCATGCACTGAAAAAGCAATGGCATAGACTTGCATATGGGGTGGCATGCTAAATAGGGAGGGATTAAAATGCAAAACAAAAAGAAACCTATACAAGCCGATCCCCAAGGGAGTTATACCGGCGTGCCTGCGGATAAATATGAGGTTCCGGTTCAGGATGCAGACGATCTTTAGAAAAGGAGCCCGATTCTGCAATAGAATCGGGCTCATCCTTATGGGTTCTTGCGTATTTCGTATTTTCGCCGTGTTGCCATTCCGCCGCGAATGTGGCGTTGGGCTTTGTTTTTATCCAGTACCCGACGCACTTGTAAATATAACAGCTTGTTGTATTGCGGAAGACGTTGGGATAGATCCTTATGTACAGTGGATTTGGAAATACCAAAATGCTGAGCGGCAGTTCGGACAGTTGCTCCGGTTTCAATGATGTACACAGCCAGTGCGCAGGCTCTTTTTTCGATCGTATCAGACATATTTTCCCCTCCGATGCTGTGTGCTGCCATGAAAAATTTATGAAATCAAAGAGGTTAATATGTCTGTCCGAAAAAAATATCGGCCACTTGACAGTGGGCAGATTCCTGAGTAAAATAACAAAAGATGAGGAAAGCTGTCAGATTGCATTAGAACTTGGCTGATAGACTAAGAGAAGGAGGCGGATAAATTGCCTGAACTCAATAAGAAAACAATGCGGAATCTCTTCCTTTTGGTTATCGGTGGAATCCTTTTGTACTGGGTGCTCCATGAAACCGACCGGGTACAGGGCATCCTGAATACGCTAAAGGGGATTTTTGCACCCTTTGTTACCGGAGCGGCCATTGCCTTCGTATTTAATGTACCTATGCGGTTTTTTGAAAAACTTCTAAAGGGCGTGAAGCGGGAAAAATTGCGCCGACTGTTGGCTGTCTTACTGACCTTTGTGGCGGTCTTGCTGGTTTTGGCCCTGGTGTTCTGGCTGTTGATTCCCCAAGTTGTGAGAACCGTGGAGTCCTTGATTCCGACACTTCAGACCTTCTTTGGAAAAACAGAATCCGGAATTAAACAGTTCATGGATGACAATCCGGACATTACACAATGGATTGTTAAAAATACAGATATGGAAAAGCTGGATTGGGCAACCTTGGCACAACGAGCAATTTCTGTTTTAAGCAATAGTGTTACAACAATTGTTGGTGGTGCAGTTGCTGCAATTGGCAGTGTTGCCGGAGCGTTGGTTAGCTTTGTAATTGCCCTTGTGTTTGCTATTTATGCATTGTTCCAAAAAGAGGATCTGGCACGGCAGGGCAGAAAGCTTTTATATGCATTCTTACCTGAAAATATTTGCGATAATATTATCAGAATTTTACGTTTGTCCAATTCCACATTCTCAAACTTCCTGTCCGGTCAGTGTGTTGAGGTTTGTATTCTAGGCTGTTTGTTTGCTGTAACGATGGCAATTTTCTCAATGCCTTACATTCCTTTGATCAGCGTTCTGATTGCTGTTACAGCCTTTATTCCTGTTGTGGGTGCGTTCCTTGGCTGTGCGATTGGTGCGTTTCTGATTTTGGTCAGCAGCCCCATACAGGCTGCCTGGTTTGTAGTTATGTTCCTTGTGCTGCAGCAGATCGAAAACAACTTAATCTACCCCAGAGTGGTAGGTTCTTCTATCGGCTTGTCTGGTATGTGGGTGCTGTTTGCGGTTACTGTTGGTGGCAAGCTGATGGGTGTGGCCGGCATGTTCCTGATGATCCCGATTGCCTCTGTTCTTTATACACTGCTTCGGGAGCATTCTCATAAGCGCCTTGCTGAGCGTAATGTTGATCCGGAAAAACTGAAACCCCAACCGCCGGACCTGCACTCTGGTTTTAAGGAAAAGCGGATACAGAATCGTGAAAAGCGTTTTATCAGAAGACTGCAAAGAAAACAAAATAAGCAGAATAAGTCTTAATGGAAAAGACCTGTTGCGAATTTGCAACAGGTCTTTATGTATGCCTCAATATCATGAAACAGGGGGAACAAGGATGCCATGGAAAGACAGTAAAACACATTAGGAAATAACGGTAAAGTTCTGTTCGTGGGCCAAACCGCCGTTAAAGTAGACACTTATAGAGTAACTTCCCGGCATATCCGGCATATTGGGGATATCCAGCTCGCAATAGTAGTTGCCCCACATCTGCGTCCATGTGAAAGATTGGGTAGCCATACTCACAGGAGTGCCATTGCTATCACGAACAACATACAAAATATTAACATTGCTGCTATCGCGCTTGTATGCCGTAGAAATGCGAATCAGGAAGGAAGCCTTTTGGGCAACAGAAAATTCTGTTGTGTAATCGCCGGACTTTACATTCTTATATGTCCAGTTCGACTTGGAAGGTGTTTTACACATACGGAATACAAGGTTGTCCCGAGTAACATTTCTGGAACCAAATGTAGAGCTAAAATTCTCTGCTGCAGCAGCTGAACAATTATACTTGCCGCTAAGCAGCGCGTTGCCGTTTGCATCCTGCAGGACAACTGTGTAGGAACAGCCGGGGATCACAGGGGAAATGACAGCGGAATTTTCTGTGCAGGTAATAGACTCCTTAATGTCCGTTCCGTCAATGCTATACTGCAAAATCCAGCCGGTTTCAGGAACATCACGGCTGGTTGCCCAGCTAAGTTTGATCTGCTGCGTGTCTGCAGCTTCCGTTTTAAAGTCGCTGACAGTTACAGAGTTTTCAGGGATGTAGGTGCGCTGGCTGACACTCATACCCGCAGCCACAACCTCAACTGTATAACTCTCGTCGTGATTCAGACCTTCAAATACAGCAGATGTTTCCGTTGTGATAATTGTTTCGTTATAGCCCTGGCTGTTATAGCAGCGCACAGTCCAGCTGTCAATCTGAACATCCTCAGGGCAGGACCAGCTTGCAGTCAGTTTGTTGTCTATGCAGCTTAGGACCTCCAGATTCTCGGCATATACAAGCTTGCTTGCTGTAAAGGTAATTTCTTCAATACCGGTTAAATAAAGATCTTCCTCCGTTGTCAGTGTGAAGGTGTACTCTTTGCCGATGGTCAAGCCGGTGAGAGTTACCATGTGGGCAGGGAAGGTGGCTGTGCGTTCTTCTTCGCCCTCGGCAGAATACACCACAGTCCAACTGGAAGCATCCTTACCGTCAACGGTAAAGCTAAGCAATACACTGCCATCCTCAGAGCCGGTTACAGCATTAAACTGCACGATGGAAGTCTGCACAGGTGTGGAATAGGATGCAGAAGTCTGACCTGTCAACTTGTGGAAGCCGTCGATCTGTACATAAATGTGATAGCCGGTATCGGGAATCAGATTTGTGAAGACAGCCTTGCCGTCAGATACGGGGGCCGTGATCTGATTGCCGTAGGCATCTGCACAAACAACAGAAAGCTTGCTGTCGTCGATCAGGGAAGTAACATAAACGGTCAAGCCGTCCTCACTGCCATTGGTAACAACGGATTCAATTTGCTGTAGATAGTAGTTGATGTAGTAATATACACCGCCGGCAAGCAGAGCGAGAATCAGGAGGATGGGGATACAGATCTTCCACCATCTGCCGGAGCGCTTTTTGGTGGTGATAGCTACATCGGGATTGCCTGATTGCGCTTCAGCTTCAGCAGGCTCGTGTGAATCTATATTTGCAGTATCATCCTCGCATTCAGGCTCATCTGCGGTTTCCATGGTAGAGTTTGTGTTTTCTGTGTCCTCTTCCATGGGTATCTCCGGGATGGTGATTTCTACAGGGTCCGGCGCCACAACAGGGTCAGGAACAGGATGCTCTGCCAAATCATCAGCCTGCGTGAGTATTTCGGAAACCTCTTCTGTCAATGTCTCGTAGGATACGTCTTCTTCCAAAATTTCTTCTGCATCTTCCGCATCGCTATCCAAATCAAAGTCGCCCAGGAAGGAGAGATTGCCATCTGTATCCTCCTGATAGCCGACCTCAGCAGATTCATGTGTTGCTTCTTCGCTTACTTCCTCAGATGCATCGTTCAATACAGTATTGCTGTCTGCAACAGATGTTTCCGGTTCTGCTTCTGTTTCCTCCGGTTCTGTTGTGATTTCTATAGCCGGTGCTGTGGGAACGATGGGGGTATCGTTAGCGCCGTTACGCTGCATGTAGTTGACCAGTGCCTGCCCCATTTCCACAGGATCGTTCCAACGGTTTTTCGGATCCGGTGCGCAGGCTTTTAAAATGATCTCTGCCATTTCGTAGTCTGCATAAGCCGGAGCTGGGAATTCCTCAGTAGGTGCAACATCACCGGTAAAGGGAAGCTCGCCGTTGTTATATGCCTGGTAAAGCACCAGACCCAATGCATAAACATCAATGGTGTCATTTAGAGAGGAGAACGCATCTGCAATCTCTGGTGCAGTGTAGGCACTGTGATACTTTTCCGGCAAGGATGTATACTTCAAGGAATCCAAGCGTACAAAACCAATATCGCCGATACGGAATTCCTGATCTGTAGTTACAAAGATATTGTTGGGCTTTAAATCAACACATAGATAGCCTGAACGACGGCACGCAGCCAAAGCAGCACACAGATCCAGACCCAAATTAACAGCACCTAAATGGGTCAGCGGGCTACGGATAAAGTGCCGGGACAGGGAACGGCGATAAGGGCTGAGTAAGTAGATATCATAGCCGTTTTGGTTGTCCATAGGAACAAGTTGCTGATCTTCATAGGGAAGAAAACCTTCCAAATTAGACAGCTGCTGCAATACCTTGACTTCATCCAGGACACCGTCAGAGATTTCCTTGAAATAAGCCAGAGCAGATTCTTTATCGGGATAGGCACCTGTTAGCAGCAGAGCGTCCAACTGGGTTTGAGAAGCAGGTACAGAAATAATTTTAACTATATACTTATCATCAGAATCATTCTTCATAGCCGGACAGCAACGGACACCGTGGTGTTCGCTAATGGGGTCTCCCATTGCAAAATTGTCCAGCATTGGCGAAATCAGTTTCGGTTCTGACATGCAAATCGCCTCCTTTTTACATACACATATATCATAAAATAAAATTTCAAAAAAAGCAACATCTTTATGGTTGTTTTATTCATCAGAAAATGATATAATTACCCTAAATATGTGGTGCAGGTGTTTGCACCGGATAGGAGGATACATATGAGTAAGATTATTTGCGAAGTTTGTGGCACTTCTTACCAGGATACAACGACTCAGTGTCCAATTTGCGGATGTGTTCGTCCCGGAAATGCACGGAGTGTTGCAGACCGTAAAGACGGTGCGGACAATGGTGGCTATAACTATGTAAAGGGTGGTCGCTTTTCCAAGGCCAACGTCCGTAAGCGTAGCAAGGCTGGCGGCGCAGTGCCTGCAGGTACAGAAGATGAAAAGGGAACAAGAGGCCTGGCAATCGTAGCGATCGTGTTGCTCTTGGCTATTATTGCGGTTGTTGCTTATATTGCAATTCAGTTCTTCCTGCCCGGAAAAGGCGGGGTTACAAACACAACGCCTGAAACTACCCAGGCGGTTGAAACAACGGTAGATACTACGCCGGTTACTATTCCTTGCACCTCCTTGAAACTGGAACTCGATGAGATTACGTTGGATAAGGAAGGTTCTGCATGGATGATCGATGCAAAGGTCAAGCCTGCAGACACAACAGATAATCTGACTTATACCAGTAGCGATGAAACTATTGCCACAGTTTCTGATACCGGTAAGGTAACTGCGGTGGGTGCCGGCGAGACAGTCATCACCATTACCTGCGGTGAGCAGAGTGTAACATGCACGGTTTTGTGCACATTTGAAGCACCTACAGAAGATACTACTGCACCTACGGAAGAAACTTTGCCAGAGGGCGAGGAATTCCGTCTCAACCGTTCTGATATTACCTTCTCCAGACAAGGTGATACCTGGATGTTATACAGCGGTAGCCTTACCCCTTCTAAAATCACCTGGACAACGGATAATAGCAAGGTTGCAACCATTGAAAACGGCAGAGTTACTGCTGTTGGCGGCGGACATACCACGGTGCACGGTGAGTTCAATGGGGAAAAGGTAAGCTGTGAGATCCGCTGTTCGTTTACTACTACCACTGAGAATGAGGGCTTTGGAGGCAACGGCGGTGTTTCTGAGGATGGTGGCAGCTCTGAGATCAGTAGTTCTTATAAGCTGAAGAATACTGTTGGCGGCAATACGGAAAGTGTTACCCTTTCTGTAGGCGAATCCTTCCAGATGCAGCTTGTGGATTTAAGCGGTAATGTTATTCATGATGGCGTATGGACGGCTGGCAACAGTGCCGTATGTACTGTTGCTAACGGTGTTGTTACTGCCGTTGGTTCCGGTGTTACAACCGTATCTGTAACCTATAACGGACAGACGCTGTCCTTCCAGGTTATTGTATAGTAATTGGAAATAGCAGCGGCAGATCACACGATGGGGATCTGCCGCTGCTTTTCTTATTCGCCGTCAATACACAGGTCTCTTTTTCGAAACAGCAGGCTGATGCACCACAGACCTGCAAGACCGATGACCGTATAAATGATCCGGCTGAAAACTGCGTCCTGACCGCCGAAGATCCAAGATACCAGGTCAAATTGGAAAATACCCACAAGACCCCAGTTGATGGAACCGACAATGGAAAGAATGAGCGCTAAAGTATCCATATTTACACCTCCATAAAATCACGGCATTGAGAACAACACCGCGCACTGGCTGTTGCTATCATGCCCGAATCGTAGTTAAATATGCACTAGCAGTTGCAAAAATCATAGAAATTCGTTATAATTATAAAAACGAACTCCATTTGGAAGGAAGAGAAAAATGGTTACACTATATGAAGGCGCTTTTGCAAAGATTAATTTGACACTGGATGTGTTGGGTAAACGTGATGACGGCTACCATGATTTACAGAGTGTGATGCAGACGATTTCCATTCGCGATGATATTGAAATTGATTTAGATACCGGAAAGCCCTGGAAGCTTGTTTGTGATAAGGAAGATATTCCTACAGACGAACGCAATCTTGCCTGGAAGGCTGCAAAGGTGTATTTTGACAGAATTGGAAAAGAGCCCAACGGTTTGGAGATCCGTATTAAAAAGCGCATCCCTGCACAGGCTGGCTTGGGCGGCGGCAGTGCGGATGCTGGTGCCGTATTGCGTGCATTAAATAAGCATTACGGCCAGCCCCTGTCTATTTTGGCTTTGGCAGAGCTGGGCGCACAGGTGGGAAGTGATGTTCCGTTCTGCACACTATGCGGCACAGCTATGGTAGAAGGCAGAGGCGAACGGTTGCGGAAGCTGCCGGATCTGCCGGAGTGCTTTTTTGTTGTGTGCAAGCCGGCGTTTTCTGTTTCTACGCCGGAACTGTATCAGAAAATCGATTCTGCGGTAATTGCAAAACGCCCGGATCATCAGGCAATGGAAAGCGCATTGCTTGCGGGCGATTTGGGTAAGGTTGCTGAAAATATACTCAATGTATTCGACCCTGTGGTTACGGAGGATCATTTGGAACTGAATTATATTAAGTCTATTTTCAACAGCTACGGCGCGGTTGCTTACCAGATGACCGGTTCCGGTTCTGCTGTCTTTGCTATTGTGCCCGATTTTGAGTTTGCTGCCGTTATTTGCAGTATGCTCAAGGATAACTATCCGGATATATTTATTGCAAGAGCTGTATAATTTTGTAATATTCCGTCCATACTGATGGTATTTCAGTATGGACGGTGTTTTTTATGAAAATTCTTATCAGGCTGACCTTACTTGCCTTAGTTCTTTTGGGAATATATCAGGCTGGGGAGTTGATTGCAGATAAAAATGAGCTTACCAATAATCTAATCCGTATGCATGTTGTGGCAAACTCCGATACCCAGTCTGACCAGTCAGTTAAGCTGGAAGTAAAGGATGCTATTTGTGCCTATTTACAGCCGGCTATGGAAAAGTTGGAGAATAAGGAAATGGCGCAGGAATATATTCTAAATCATATGGATGAAATCAAACAGGTAGCTCAACAGGTTCTGACGGATTTGGGCAAAACTGCGAAGGTAACGGTTAGTATGACAAAGGAAGCATTTGATACACGGGAATATGATACATTTTCCTTACCCTCCGGTGTTTATGATTCCTTGCGAATTGTCATTGGGGAGGGTGAGGGGAAAAACTGGTGGTGTGTAGCATTTCCAACCCTCTGTGTTCCTCGAACAGCAGACGATTTTACAGATGCGGCAGTTTCGTCCGGTTTTTCGGACACGATAACCGGTACAATACAAAGAGAGGAAAAATATGAAATCCGATTCTATCTGCTTGATCTGATTGGGCGTATTGAAAATTTCTTCAGTTAACTCTGTTCTTTGGACAGAATCTGTGATATGATACTATAAATATGAAATTGGAGGGGAAGGAAATGCTCACGCTGATTTACGGAACAGACTGGGTTGCAAACCGAAGTGTTATTCTGAATATGATCGCTCAGGATGTCCGGCAGGAAAAAGCAGGCCGTATTTTGATGGTGCCGGAATCGATCAGCCACGATACGGAGCGGCGTCTTTGCGCCATTGCCGGAGATACAGCCAGCCGTTTTGCTGAGGTGTTATCCTTCTCCCGACTGGTTGGCCGTGTAATGGAAACTGTGCAGCGGGGCGTTGCGCCTTGCCTGGATAATGGCGGTCGTGTTGCGGCTATGGCAGCTGCGGCACGTAGCCTGCATGGTAGGTTGAAGGCCTATGCCTCGGTGTCAACGAAACCGGAATTCTTAACGAGCCTTGTGGATGCAGTGGATGAATGGAAGCGATGCTGTATCACCGCCAATGATTTGATGCGCGCATCTGCGCAAACAGAGGGAAGCTTTGCCCAAAAACTGGAAGAGTTGGCACTGCTCCTTGAAACTTATGATGCAATATGCGCTCGGGGCAAGCGGGATCCCAGAGACCAGATGACATGGCTGCTGGAACAACTGGAAGACTGCAATTTTGCAGAAAATCATGTTTTCTACATAGACGGATTCCCGGATTATACACGCCAACACATGGCTATTTTAGAGCATTTGATTTGCAATGCACCCCATGTGGTGGTCAGCGCGAACTGTGATGTACCCGGATCTTCTGTCCCCGGCTTTGAAAAGGCAGGAGATACCGCATCCCAGCTATTTCGTTTTGCAAAAGATTCCGGCGTAGCTGTGGAAATGAAGCAGATTCAACCGGAGAATACACCGTTGCAAACGGTGCAAAAATACCTGTTTCAGGGTGCGATTCCGGATGAGATTGACTGCGCAGAGCATGTTCAAACGCTACAAACCCAAACCCCTTATCAGGAGTGCCTGGCAGCGGCGGAACGCATTATGACATTGGTGCGTAGGGGTGTTCGTTACCGACAGATCAGCGTGGTTTGCGCAGATATGAATATCTACCGCAGCGCCTTGCGCATGGTGTTTGAACGATGCCGGATCCCGGTTTATTTATCCGGAACAGAGGATATTTTGGAGCGGCCGATTATCACAACAGTGCTCGCCGCTATGGATGCCGCACTGGGCGGTTTCGAGCAACGCCAGGTTTTGCGCTATTTAAAATCCATGCTTTCTCCACTGGACCTAAACATGAGCGACCGCATAGAAAACTATGCTGTCATTTGGAATATTAACGGCGATCGCTGGCTAAACCCCTGGACAGGGCATCCGGATGGCCTTAGCGGTCAGTGGACTGAAGAAGCAATGTCAGAGCTAGACGAATTAAACAGCGCAAGACAGATAGCGCTGGAACCTTTGGCTGCACTATGGGATGCTTTTTCTCAGGCAAAGGATCTTAGACAGCAAATTCAGGCACTTTATACCTTCTTGGATAGAATTTCACTGGCTGAGCGCCTGACAGACCGGGCAGAAGAGCTGGAGAAGCAGGCAGACCATGCAGATGCACAGATATTGAATCAGCTTTGGGAGATTCTCCTGACCGCTATGGAGCAGATGTATGATATTTTGGGAAATACCCTATGGGACGCAGAGACCTTTACAAGATTGTTTCGCCTGCTTCTGAGCCAATATGATGTAGGAACGATCCCGCCGGTATTGGATGCGGTGATGGTTGGTCCGGTAAGCGCAATGCGCTGTCAGAAAACAGAGCACCTGATCGTATTAGGTGCTTTGGAAGGTGCGCTGCCCGGTTACAGCGGCTCAAGCGGCGTTTTAACGGATCAGGAACGTGTGGCGCTACGGCAAATGGGTGTGCCTTTGACCGGTGGCTCTTTAGAGGGTTTGCAGGCAGAGTTTGCTGAGATTTACGGCGTTTTTTGTGGCGCAAGGGAAAGTATTTATGTGTCCTGTCCTGCCGGTCAGCCTTCTTTTCTATATCGCCGTTTAAGTAAGCTTGGGATACAGTCAGAATGTGATGAGCCGTTGTTAGGTGCAGCCCGTGCAGACAAGATGGAAGCGGCAGCGCTTCTTGCTTGCTATGAGGATATGGCATCAGCGGAAGCTTTGGGCTTGACCGCAGAATATGCCCGCTTCTTAAAAAATCGCAATTTTGATGTTGGTACTGTTAGCACAGAGGGTGTTCAAAAGCTATATGGTAACCGTTTGCATTTGTCTGCTTCTCAGGTTGACCGTCTTGCGCAGTGTCGTTTCTCTTATTTCCTGAGGTACGGACTGCGCCTGAAAGAACGAAAATGTGCGGAGGTCGATCCGGCTGAGTTCGGTACTTTTGTACATGCAGTGCTGGAGCAAACCGGTCGCCGTATTCTGCAGCTGGGCGGATTCACCAATGTATCTATGGAGCAAACCCTGCAGATTGCCCGGGAATATGCAAAGGCATATGCACAGGAGCGATTCTCGGAATTGGACTCCCAAAGAATCAATTACCTGTTTACAAGAAACAGTCAGGAATTGGAAATGGTAGTTCAGGAACTGTGGCAGGAATTGCAGGATTCTAAATTTGCACCTGTGGATTTTGAGGTTGCCTTTGGTGGCATTGGCGCTATGGATGCTATTGAAATTTCCGGTCAGAAAATGCAGGCAATTCTTCGTGGCTTTGTGGACCGGGTGGATACCTGGAAAACAGAAAACAACACATATTTTCGCGTAGTAGACTATAAGACCGGGCGTAAGGATTTTGACTATTGTGATATCTTTAACGGACTTGGTCTGCAAATGCTTTTATATCTGTTTGCGTTGGAAGACGGGGGAGAAGAAGTGCTGGGTGCGCATCCGGTTCCTGCCGGTGTTCAATATTTTCCGGCGCGTGTGCCTCTGATTCCGGTAGATGGTGTTATATCTGACGAGGAAGCGGCAGAAGCAAGGCAAAAGGCTTGGAAACGGAAGGGTTTGCTACTTTTGGATGAAGATGTTCTTTCGGCAATGGAATCTGGAGATAAGCCCAAAAGATTGAATTATATCCGAAAGAAGGACGGTTCGATTGGTGGCGATGTGGCAACGGCTGCACAGCTTGCACTGCTAAAAAGGTATGTGTCCTGCCTGCTGGGGAAAATGGTGGATGAGATCGCATCCGGCGAGATCGAGCCCAATCCCTACACCCGTGGTAGTAGCCATAATGCCTGTACTTTCTGCCCTTACGGAGCAGTTTGTCATCAGACGGAAGTGCATGGGCGCAGAAATTACAGAGCCATGTCTGCAGACCGATTCTGGGAAGAAGTTGAAAAGGAGATGAGTAACCATGTCTGAGCAGTTAACTCCCCAGCAAAAATGCGCCGTAGAGGACCGTGGTGGCCGTCTTCTGGTATCTGCAGCAGCAGGCTCCGGTAAAACGAAGGTTTTGGTTGACCGATTGCTAAGCTATGTAACAGATCCAATAGAACCTGCCAATGTGGATGATTTTTTGATCATTACATACACAAAGGCTGCCGCTGCGGAGCTTCGGGGAAAAATTGCGGCGAAGCTTACGCAGAAGATTGCAGAAAACCCCAATAATCGCCACCTGCACCGGCAGATTCAACGGCTTTATCTTGCAAAAATTTCCACAGTGCATGCTTTTTGTGCAGAAATTTTGCGGGAATATGCCTATCTTTTGGATTTGCCTGCAGATTTTCGCGTGGCAGATGAAAATGAGTGTCTACAGTACCAAATGCTGGCAATGGAGCAGCTTTTGGAAAATGCCTATGAAAATGCCCAAAATGATGGGGATTTTCGTGCATTTGTGGATACCCAAGGGCTGGGAAGAGATGACCGGCAAGTGCCTCAGATTCTTCTTAAGGTTTATCATAGCGCGCGCTGCCATTTGGATCCTGAAAAATGGTTGGATTGGTGTTTGGAATCAGCAGATACCAATGCTGTAACGGATGCATCTCAGACCATTTGGGGCAAATATCTTTTGGACGATTTGCACCAATATACCGACCGGAACATTCAGGCCTTGGAGCGGTGCATTGCTTTGGCGGAACGTACGGATGGCATGGAAAAACCGGTTGCGCTGTTAAAAGATACCGTTTCTCAGTTAACGGAGCTTCGTAATAGCCGGTTTTGGGACGAAGTTCACCGACATAAGGATATCGATTATGGCAGGCTGACTTTTTCTAAAAAGATTGGCGATCAGGAACTGGCAGAGCAAATTAAGGCTGTGCGCAGTGCCTGTAAAGAAGGCATGGCAAAACGCTTGCGGACCTTTTCTGACGATAGCAGTCAGATCCTTGGCGATTTGGAAACCACCGGTGCGGCTGTGCGCGGTTTAGTGAAGCTAGTAAGAGATTTTGGTAAGCTATATGAGCGTGTGAAGCAAGGCAGACGGGTGCTGGATTTTGGCGATTTAGAACACAAAATGCTGGATCTGCTCCTTGGAAACACCCGCAGCGGCGCCACGGCAGCTGCATCAGAGATTGGTCAGCGATTCCGGGAGATCATGGTAGATGAATATCAAGACTCCAACGGTGTGCAGGATGCCATTTTCTCGGTGCTTACCCAAAAACGGCAAAATTGCTTTATGGTTGGCGATGTGAAACAGTCCATCTATCAATTCCGCCTTGCAGACCCCGGGATCTTTATCGAAAAATATAATCACTTTGTTCCGGCAGAAACGGCAAAGCCCGGCCAGGGCAGAAAAGTGCTCCTTAGCAGCAACTTTCGTTCCGGAAATGAAGTGATACAGGCAGTCAATGATGTGTTTGGGAGGTGTATGTCCCAACAGGTTGGCGGCTTGGTTTACGGGGAGGAGGAGATGCTTCGTGAGGGCATTGCGCACAATCCCTTTGAAGAACCTGCTGTGGAATTGTATGGCATTGAGGTGCAGCAGGATACTTATGCTGAGGAAGCGGGCTTTGTGGCAAAAAGAATTTCTCAGCTACTGGATGGGAAGTATACTGTCCGGGATGGTAATGAATGGCGCCCTATCCGCCCTGAGGATATTGTGATTTTGCTACGTTCGCCCGGTTCGGTGGGCGCACAGTTTCGTTATGCCCTGGAGCGAAGCGGTATCCGCTGCACAACCGGAAACAGCACCGACCTGTTGCAGACAGAGGAAGTAGGAACGCTTTGGTCGCTACTAAAGGTGATCGATAATCCCCTGCAGGATATTCCGCTGGCTGCTGTGCTAATGAGCCGAGTGTTCGGCTTTACAGCCGACGATATGGCAAAACTACGAAGTAAAGATCGTAAGAGCGGCCTTTATCATGTTTTACAAAATTGCAATAAGACAAGGGCCTTTTATGAGATTTTGGAGAAGCTACGTATGGAAGCGCGGATGCACCATGTTTCTGAGCTTTTGGAAAAGGTGTTTCTGTTTACCAGAATCGATAGCATTTTCGGCGCAATGGAAGACGGACAGCAGCGCACAGAAAATCTGCAGGCCTTTTGCCAAATGGTTTCCGATTTCGACGCAGGAGGTAGCCGCGGTTTAAACCAGCTTTTAGAGCATCTTGAATCCATGGAGGACAAGGGACTCAGTGTGCCGTCTGAGTCGCAACAAACAGGTGCTGTGTCCATTATGAGTATTCACAAGTCTAAAGGCTTGGAGTTTCCTGTCGTCTTTCTGTGCGGACTTTCCCGAAGCTTTAACCACGAGAGTGCCTACGATCCGGTTCTTTGTGATCGGCAGCTTGGTCTTGGCCTGAGCTGTGTGAATGTGCAGCAGCGTGTTCGCTATCCGTCGATTGCCAAAAGAGCGATTTCTGCAAAAATCATTACCGACAGCATTAGCGAGGAAATGCGCGTTTTATATGTAGCAATGACAAGAGCTAGAGATCGGCTGATTATGACCTATGCTGTAAAAAATTTAGATTCTGAGTTGCAGGATATTACATTGCGATCCCGGCTAAGTCCTCCTATGCTGATGACCGGTCAGGTTGGTGCGCCTGGTGAATGGATTTTGCAGACGGCAATGACAAGAACAGAAGCCGGGGCATTTTTCCGGCTTGGCGGTCGACCGGACTCAGTTTCCGTGCATGAGAATCCGTGGCTTATTCAGGTGGTTGAGGAAGTTGAGCAGACAGATGCGCTTGCAACGGAATCCGGTCAACCGGATAGAATTCCGGAAGAGATAATTGCTAAATTAAAACAGGACCTCTCGTTTGTATATTCCTGGGAGGATGCCACAAGGACACCTTCTAAACAAACAGCTACGCAGTTGAAAGGGCGTGCGAAGGATCAGGAAGCGGCGGAAGATACTATGCAGGCAAGAAGCTTTTTAAAAAAATTCCGCAAGCCATCTTTTGCCCATAAATCGCAGTCTGGCTTGGAATATGGTAATGCACACCATATGCTAATGCAGCATATCTGCTATGAGAAGTGTACCAGTGTAGAGGACGTTTCTATGGAAGTAGCGCGTCTTATAAAACAGGGACTTCTTACACCCCAACAGGCACAGATGATTGACTGTCAGAATATTGCGGCATTCTTTAATACGGATATGGGGAAACAGCTGCGTACTGCACAGCGGGTGTTGCGTGAATTCAAGTTCTCGATTTTGGATGACGCAGAAAAGTATGCTTCTCAAATGAGCGGGGAAAAGGTGCTACTGCAAGGTGTTGTTGACTGTGCGCTGATTCAGCCCGACGGCATTATCGTTTTAGATTTTAAGACTGACCGCGTTACGGAGGATTCCCTAATGCAGACTGCCGAACAATATCGCCAACAGGTAATGGTATATGCAGAGGCTATGGAGAGAATCTTCCAAATGCCCGTTAAATCAGTGCAGCTTTATTTCCTGCGTATAAGTCAATTTGTTACAATAAAATAAGAATATCCGCCGAAGGTGTCTTCGGCGGATATTTCCGTTAGCGGCAGTTTGTATTGTTCTGATTCTTGTTCTGATTCTTGTTCTGATTCTTGTTCTGGTTCTGGTTTTGATTCTGGTTCTGATTCTGGTTCTGATTCTGGTTCTGAGTTTTATTCTGATTCTTATTCTGGTTGTTCATAATGAAACCTCCTGCATTTTATACGGCCTTGATGCCGTAATTAGCATGCCCGAAAAGTCAGGATTTATCCTTTGCTTTAAATAGGAAGCTTGCAAGCAGACCTGCGGTGATTGCAGCGGCAATGCCGCCTGCAGTTGCTTTTAATCCACCGATGAATATGCCCAGGAAACCAGATGCATCAACGGATTCCTTTACGCCCTTTGCCAGGTTGTATCCAAAACCGGTCAAAGGAACAGTCGCACCGGCGCCAGCAAATTCAGCAATTGGTTCATATAGCCCAATTGCACCAAGAATTACACCGGCAACCACATAACTAACCAAGATTCTGGCCGGTGTTAATTTTGTTTTATCAATTAAAATTTGTCCAATTAAACATAGAAGTCCACCAACTGCAAATGCTTTTATATAGTCCATGATTATTTCCCTCCTACAATGGATACAGCATGGCATACACCGGGAATGGGTAGCCCTTGCTGGGTAGAGGTAGGGGAGAGTAGCGCCCCAGTCCCGCAGAACAGAATCTTCTTAAGCTTGCCGGAATTGAGCTTATTGAGCAGATATCCGCATAGGGTAACAGCGCTGCACCCACAACCTGAACCTCCGGAATGCACATCTTGTTTGATAAGATCAAAAATCAAAGTGCCGCAATCTGTTAATTTTCCGCCGAGCTGTATGCCGTCTCTTTGCGCCATTGTGAGCAATGCGTCTTTACCTAGCTGCCCCAAATCACCGGTAACAATTAAATCAAAATCCTCGGCACTGACCTTCATATCTTCGAAATGCGTCCGAATGGTTTGCAGCGCTGCCGGTGCCATTGCTGCACCCATGTTATTGGCGTCTGTTATCCCTAAGTCAGTAACTGTTCCAATAGTGCATGCGGTAATCCGCGGACCTTTACCGCTACTGCATACCAGCGCGGCTCCGGATCCTGTTACTGTCCATTGTGCAGTTGGTGTGCGTTGTCCACCATAACCCAATGGGAAACGGTATTGCCGCTCAGAGGAGGCGAAGTGGGAGGATGTCATGGCAACGACCTTATCCGCAATCCCACCGCCAACTGCCATAGACGCCATCAGTAAACTTTCCGCCATTGTAGAGCATGCGCCATATAGTCCCAAATGGGGGATATTGGTGTTTCTTAGAGTAAAGGAAGAACCGATGCACTGGTTTAGAAGATCGCCACTGAAAACAAGATCGAAATCCTGCTGCTTTATTTTTGCTTTCTCGGCAAGGGTTTTTAATGCCAACGCTTGCATCTGTTTTTCTGCCTGCTCCCATGTCTTTTGGCCGAAATAAGAATCCGTATTAATTACATCAAAGGTACTGCGCAAGGGGCCTTCTGATTCTTTCTTGCTAACCACACTGGCCCAGGTGGTTATAACCGGTGTAACTGCAGGAACAAAACTTTGCTTGCCTCTTTTTTGCGTAGCCATAGCATCACCTTCCTGATTTTTCTTTAGTATGTGCAGGAAGATTTTGATTAAACAAAATATGTGCAGTATTTCCCAGGAAATACTGCACAAAATTTGCAAAAGAATATGTTATTTACCTGCCAGTGCACGCTCCAGCCAAACACAGCCGAAGTCCAAAGCGGTATAAAGACCGGCTTTTTCACCCTTCTTTACAACCCGGTCGCGGCTCTTGGCAGCAGGGTCTGTCAGTTGAAGCTGCACAGACACACGGCTGGCGATCTCAGTGCCATTTACATTCTTGGTCTCCAAAATTTGGAGCATAACAATGTGAGAGTCGGCCATAGAGCCGTAGTAGATGAAGTTATCCTTCCGCATCAGCGGGTGGCCCTTGTAAATCAGACCATTGAGTTCCTCGGACATAGGGACCTCCTTAAAATAAACTTAGGAGGCTTTTGCGGTGGCAAAAGCCTCCCGGTAAGATTAACGGTTATCAAACAAATAGCAGCGAACCAGTTCTTGCAGAAGTTCATCCCGATCGAGCTTACAAATCATGCTGCGAGCATTGTTGTAATTGGTGATGTAGGTGGGATCTTCTGTCATCAGGTAGCCGACGATTTGGTTGATCGGGTTGTAGCCCTTTTCATTCAGAGCATCGAACACATTACGAAGAATACGACGCATATTATCCTTGTCATCGCTGGGTACGGTGAATTTAATGGTATTTTTGGTGCTTTCCGTCATGGGAACGACCTCCTTCCGAATATTAAGCTTATTATATCCCAATTTTTACAGAGTGTAAAGTGTTTTCTATAGAAAAAATATAATTTTTCCCAATCAACGCAGGGTAGCGTCCAGCTTCTCATCCAAAGCTTCCAAAATTTTGGACACGACCTGATCAGAATCTGCATCTGTCAAAGTACGGTCGTCTGCACGCAGTTCCAGGGAGAATGCAAGGCTCTTCTTGCCATCGGCAATGCCGGTGCCACGGTAAATATCAAACAGACGAATGTTTCGCAGCAGTTTGCCTGCAGCAGCAGAAATCACATCCTCTGCCTGTGCAACCGTAACATCCTCTGTGCAAACGATTGCCAAATCACGGGATACGGTAGGATACTTAGGCAGGGGAACATAGGTGGGTTCCGGAAGCTGCAGATCAAACAACTGTGTAAAGTTAATCTGTGCACAGTAAACCTCGCAATCCATGCCATAGTTCTTTGCGACCAAGGGATGAATCTGACCGATGAAACCTACATCGATGTCTCCAATGGTTACCTTAGCACAACGGCCGGGGTGGAAGGTGGGGTTATCCTTTACTGCAGTATAGCGTGCCTTCTGAATTCGCAGACCGGAGAAAATTGCTTCCAACTCGCCCTTCATTGTAAAGAAATTTTCATTTGCGCCGTAGCTGCCCAATACCAGCATTTTGGGCTCTTCCGGAAGAACCTGACCTGCAACGGGCAGATAGATCTTTGCCAGTTCATACATCTTCACAGACTTGTTGTGGTAGGCATAGTTACGGGAGAGAATATCCAGCATGGAGGGCAGTGCTGTGGTACGCATGACGGAGGTGTCCTCACCCAGAGGGTTCTGAATCTTCAATGTGTTACGAAGGGCAGAATCTTCCGGCAGACGGATCTGGTCAAAGATTGCAGGAGATACAAAGGAGTAGGTGATGATCTCGCTGTAGCCCAATGCACGGCAAACGGCACCGGCTTTTGTTTCCAGCTTCATAAAGGGAGAATAGCCGCCCTGTGTGGAGGTCTTAAAGTCCGTAGTGGGGATCTCGTTGTAGCCATAGGATCGTCCTACCTCTTCGGCAATATCAGCCATGAGATTCAGGTCAGGACGCCAGGAAGGAACAAGAATCTGATCGCCGTCAACAGGAATCTCCAGTAGATTCAAATAGGAAACCATCTCCTCTTTGGAAATGTTCGTGCCCAGCAATGCATTGATCTTTTCCGGCTCCAGCAAAACGGACTTAGGCTGGGGAACGTAGTTGATCACATCAATCATGCCGGCCAGCACATCGCCACAACCCAGCATTTCAACCAGCTCGCAGGCACGGTTCACAGCGGGGACAGTCATCATCGGATCCAGATTTTTTTCAAACTTACCGGAGGCATCAGTACGCATACCAAGTGCCAGAGCGGTCTGACGAATGGAGGTGCCGTTGAAGTTTGCAGACTCAAAGACAACGGTGGTGGTGTCGTCCATGATCTCAGAATTTTCGCCGCCCATAATGCCGGCAAGACCAATTGGGCGGTCTTCGTCGGCGATTACCAGCATGCCGGGCTTCAGGTTGCGCAGATTGCCGTCCAATGTGGTGAGGGTTTCGCCGGCTTCGGCCTCGCGCACAATGATTTTACCGGAGGAAACATAGCGGTAATCAAAGGCGTGCATGGGCTGACCGTACTCCAACATGACGTAGTTTGTAATGTCAACAATGTTGTTAATGGGGCGTACGCCGTTTGCGCGCAGACGGTCCCGCATCCACTTGGGTGAGGGAGCGATCTTCACATTGGTGATCATACGGGCACTGTAGCGGTTACACAGTTCCTCGGCAGGAACCTCTACATCCAGCTTGTCGTACATAGAACCGGCGTCGCTGCCTTTAACAACAGGCTCATGATGCTTCATAGGCAGACCGAATGCTGCAGCAGATTCTCTTGCAAGACCAATGATGGAGTAGCAATCCGGACGGTTATTGGTAATTTCAAAATCTACAACTGTATCGTCGTTGCCAATAACTGTGTTGATATCATCACCGGGCTTACAATCTTCCTCAATGATCCAGATGCCGTCCTCGATAGCGTAGGGGAAATCACCAACAGTCAGATCCAACTCCTTCAGGGAGCAGAGCATGCCGTTGGATTTCTCACCACGGAGCTTTCCTTTAGTAATATGGATGCCGCCGGGCAACCAGGAATTGTGCATAGCAGCGGGAACAAGGTCGCCTTCCTTAACATTCTGTGCACCGGTAACGATTTGCACAGGCTCTTCCTGTCCAACATCTACCTGGCAGACCCACATATGGTCGGAATTCTCATGACGGACAATGGAAACAACTTTGCCTACAACTACATTCTTAATCTGGGCATCCAGTCGTTCGTAGGTTTCGACTTTCTGTCCAAAGACAGTCAGCTTATCAACATATTCCTTATCGGAAACAGCGGACAAATCCACAAATTCTTCATTGATCCATTTTCTGTTCAGTTTCATTGTCTTCGCCTCCTTAGAATTGATTCAGGAACCGTGCGTCATTGTCAAAGATCAGGCGCAGGTCGTTGATTTTTAGACGGCCCATGGCGGTTCTTTCCAAACCGATACCAAAGGCAAAGCCGGAATACTTGTTGGGGTCGATGCCGCAGTTGGACAAAACATCCGGGTGAACCATGCCGGCACCCAACAATTCGATCCAGCCTTCGCCGTGGCAGGTAGAGCAAACCTGACCGTCAACCTCACCGGTACCGTGGCATTTATGGCACTGCATATCCATTTCACAGCTGGGCTCGGTAAAGGGGAAGTGGTGGGGGCGGAAACGCACATTGGCATCGTGTCCGTAAATCTTATGCATAATGGTAATCAATGCGCCCTTCAGGTCGCCCATGGTGATATTTTCAGCCACTACCAGACCTTCGATCTGATGGAACATAGGGGAGTGGGTGGCATCTGCTTCGTCTTTACGAAAAACACGGCCGGGTGCCAGCATGCACAGGGGCGGTTTGTGGTTTTCCATGTAGCGAATCTGCATGGGGCTGGTTTGGGTACGCAAAAGAACCTTATCTTCGTCGTCGAAGTAGAAGGTGTCAGAACGGTCTCTGGAAGGATGACCTTCTTCAATATTCAAGCGGGTAAAGTTATAGGATGCCAGCTCGATCTCAGGACCATCCACGATTTGATAGCCCATGCCAACAAAAATGTCCTTAATCTGTTGCAGAACCTGATTCATAGGGTGCTCATGACCCATTGCTACCGGTTGACCGGGAATTGTTACATCGATCGCTTCGCTGGCGAGCTTTGTTTCCAAAACGGCAGCATGAATGGCGGTCTTGCGCTCTTCTAACTTCTGTTCAATGACTGCACGAACAGAGTTTGCTACCTGACCCATAACAGGTCGCTCCTCGGCGGACAGAGAACCCATCTGCTTCAAAACAGCGGTCAATTCGCCCTTCTTGCCTAAATAGCGAACACGCAGCTCTTCCAAATCAGCAGGCGTAGAAGCGGCATCTAATGCGCTTAATGCTTGCAATTTGATTTGCTCTAACTGTTCCTTCATAATGATTACTCCTTCCTGAAAACAGGTAAATTTACAAAAAAATAAACCCCGTCCCAAAATCGGGACGAAGGAATTTCCTCCGCGGTACCACCCGCAATTCGCCAAAAGACGCAGCTTACTCGGTGCAACTACACCTGTGATCGATAACGGGATCACCCGGACAGTCCTACTATGGTTCAGACTACAGCTCATGGGAGAAAGCCCGTTGCCATGCGCAAGCGGATTCCACCAGCCCGCTCTCTCTGAAAACGCATATACGGCATAAGACAGCCCAATCATTGCTTTTTGCATATCTGCATTATATTAACACATCTTATATAGAAATGCAAGCAATTTTGTAAAAAATAGGGACTTTTACTGTCTTGGAGTTTATGTATAGATCCTCCATACAGACAAAAAACTTACAGTTGGATGTTAATGACAGAAGTGGTGAGCGGCTCTGCTGTTGTTTCATTATTCTTATATTTATTCGGACTGGGGAAATTCAGCAGCAAAGAGGCTAGCGTGCAAACCAGCACCGCAGCAGCGCATGCACTCATCCACAGACTGCGTTGCCGCAACAGTTCTTTGGTGGCGTAGAGGAAGTACAGACAAAGAGCAGAAAGGCTCATGGCGAGAATTGCCAAAATAACCTTCAGCCAAATAATGCCGCAGGCAGCACAGATCAAATAGAGAACGAACAGAACAGCGTCTGCAATCAGTGCATAGGTCATATAGCGTTCCATTTCCTTGTAACGGTTGCGGGATTGTGCCATTGAAATCACTCCTTGTTTATGTTGGGTACATAATAACATAACTTGTCAGAAAAAGCAATTGCTGTAATTAAGAACAAAATATTTAGTGCTTGCTTCATAGGTGAATAAATGCTATAATACTTGTAAATATTTGTATGAAGTAAGCATAAGGAGCTGTCATGGGAGAACCGCAATACCGTTTGGAGGGGATCATTCGCACACGAAGTGAAGCGATGGAAGATTTTGAAGGCCCTCTGGATGTTATTTTTCTGCTGTTAAGTAAAAATAAAATAGAGATTCAGGACGTGTCCATCACAGCGATTCTTGAGCAGTATCTAGCTTATTTGGATGAGATGAAGCGGTTGGATATGGAGATTGCCAGTGAGTTTATTACAATGGCATCTCACCTGATGCTAATCAAGACAAAGATGCTTCTTTCTGCTGCTGAACAGGCAGAGGCGGAAACGGAATTGGATTTACTCCGTCAGTCTCTCATTGAGCGTCAGCGCAAGGAAGCAATCGAGCAGATTTGCATTGCCATTACCGTATTGGAGCCGCTAAACGAGGTTGGTAGATGTATCTTCACCAAACAGCCTGAACCCATTCGTCGGGACAATACCTACCGTTATCGCCACGAGCCGGAAGATATGCTTTATGCACTGGATGAAATTTCAGAGCGGAATCAGCGCCGTTTGCCACCGCCTACTGTGAATTTCAAGGGAATTGTAGGCAAAGAACCCTATCCCGTTTCCAGAAAGGCAAAGGAAGTGGTTCGCAGACTGGTTTTGCGGGGCTTTGAACGGCTCAAAAATCTGTTCAAGGGCAGTCGAAGTCGTAGTGAGATCGTTGCCACATTCCTGGCAATTTTAGATCTGTGTAAAACAAACTCTGTCTGTTTGGAAGACGATAATACTGGAGAAAATCCCAATATCCGCCTGCTTCAGGAGCCGGAGGAACAGGAGATCGAGCATGGAACAAACTGAATTACAAAGGGTTATTGAAGCAATTTTATTTGCGGCCGGTGAGCGCGTGGATGTAGCGCGGCTGGCAATGACTCTAGAAGTAGATGAGAAGGATATCATTCAAGCTGCAGATGCCTTGGCTGATGCTTTAGCCTTTGAGCGCAGAGGCATTCGAATCTTGCGCCTTGAGAAGGGGTATCAGATGGTCTCCTCCGGTGAGATGGCAGATTATATCACAAAGGCTCTTGAAACAAGAAAGCCACCGAAGCTTTCATCCTCACAGCTTGAAGCGTTGACCATTGTTGCATATTACCAGCCTGCCACAAAGGCAATGGTGGAACAGATTCGCGGTGTGGACAGTTCCTATTCTATTTCTGCACTGCTGAATAAGAAACTCATTGAAGATGCCGGCCGCTTGAATGTACCGGGACGTCCGATCCTGTACCGGACTACGCCGGACTTCCTGCGCACCTTTGGCTTGAGTTCTTTGGAGGAGCTTCCGCCAATTGATAAGGTGGATCTGGGTGAACCTGTAATTACGGAAGACGAAGATCAAATGAAGATCGAGGAGGGCTAACGATGGGTTGGCTGATCGCACTTGCTGTGCTGATCGGGCTTTGGTTCTTTCCGATATGCGTTAGTGCCTGCTACGGCGAAGGCGGACCGTTTGCTTATCTTTGGATCGGTCCTGTCCGGCTTCAGGTTTTTCCACGGAAGAAAAAATCGAAGCAGCAAGGAAAGAAGCAGAAAAAAGCGAAAAAGACAAATACAGAATCTCAAAAGGGCGGTTCTGTTACGGAATTTCTTCCTATTATCCGCACAATATTGGAACTGTTGGATGAACTAAGAAGAAAAATCCGGGTGCAAAAGCTTGAGTTGAAATGCATTCTTGCAGACGATGATCCCAGCGACCTGGCGATCCATTATGGACAGGCCTGGGCCGCCCTGGGGAATCTGATGCCCCATTTGGAGCGCTTTTTGCGCATCAAGAAGCGGGATGTGGAAGTGGAGTGTGATTTTACGGCAGAACAGACCAAAGTATATGCTAAGATTGTTTTGACCATCACATTGGGAAGACTGCTGTGCCATGTGCTACACCATGGCGTAAAGGTGTTAAAACAGTACTTGAATATTATGAAATTAAGAAAAGGCGGTGCAAATAATGAGTCAGAAACTCCCTGATATGCTCACTGGTGCAATTGAGAAAATTCGCAATATGGTGGATGCCAATTCTGTAGTTGGCGAGCCGATTATAACCCCTGATGGTGTAACGGTCATTCCTGTTTCTAAGATTAGTGTTGGTCTTGGTGGCGGCGGTTCGGATTTTGTTACAAAAAATTGCTCTCCCAACAAAGATAATCCCTTTGGCGGTGGTGTTGGTGCGGGCGTAAAGGTTTCGCCGGTGGCTTTTTTGGTTGTTAAGGAAGGTAGTGTTCGGGTTGTGCCAATGGCTGCACCTGCAAACACAACAACCGATCGTATCGTTGAAATGATACCTGATACCTTAGATAAGATCGTTGATTTTATTGATTCCAAGCTGGATAAGAAGGCAAACAAGGAAAATAGTGCCGAATAAATTCAACAGCCCGGGCAAAACTAAGCCTGGGTGATGAATATGAAGCGATTATTGGCCGGGGTAACAGTGGCATTGCTGGCTGTTACCTTGGTTTTTTCCTGTCAGGCACTTTCCGCTGAAAAGGCAATCCTGATGGATGGCAATACTGGACAAACCCTTTTAGAGAAAAATGCTAATAGCCAGAGCTTGATAGCAAGTACCACCAAGATCATGACAGCGCTTGTGGTATGTGAACAGTGCAATGTACTCGACCGTGTCAGAATCCCCAAAGAAGCCGTTGGAATTGAAGGCTCATCTATGTATCTGCAGGAAGGGGAAGTGCTGACGGTGCAAGATCTTCTGTATGGTCTTATGCTCCATAGTGGAAATGATGCGGCGGTTGCCCTTGCGATCTACTGCGGCGGTACGGTTGAGGGGTTTGCTGGCTTAATGAATGATAAAGCGCACCGATTGGGTATGGATGGTACCAATTTTGTAAATCCCAACGGCTTGGATGCCCCGGGGCATTACTCCACAGCAAGGGATATGGCAGTGCTTGCAGCCTATGCAATG
>JAZRNS010000090.1:0-16151 GCA_045648245.1 Faecousia sp.
TTTCAGAGTGTCAAAAAAGCCGCCAACCGTCAAAATGCAGGTTAAGCAAAAGGTTTTTTGAACAGAGCCTTCCCCTTGGGGGGAAGGTGGCAAAAATCTTTGATTTTTGACGGATGAGGGGTAAAAAAGCTTGCTATGGAAGGCATTTTGACTTACTGCGCAACTGGCACTCTACCGTACCACCTGTACGCCGACGAGTGCCAGTTGCTTGTCTTGACGGCTCCTTTGACCTCTGTCAGTCTGTCAAAAAAGTTTTTTTGACAGACTGAGGCACCTGTTCATGTGAACAGGTGCCTTTTTTATAGAAAAAAACGGGAAGTTAGAGAGGCTACAAAAAATCCAGTAAAATCCGCAATCAGTGCCGCAGGAACACAGTAGCGGGTCTTTTTAATGCCGGCTGCACCGAAATATACACTTATCGTGTAAAAAGTTGTTTCTGTAGAACCCAGCATCACTGCAGCCGTTCTTCCCACAACCGAATCCACCCCATATTGGGCCATTAAATCTGCCCCCACAGCCAACGCTGCGCTGCCACTGATGGGGCGTATGAGCACCAAAATAGCCGTCTGCGGCGGTATTCCAAAAAAGGAAAACGCAGGAGATAAAAACCGGCTGACCAAATCAATGCCGCCGGAAGATTTCAGCATGGTAACGGCTGTCAGTAAAAGAATCAGGGTAGGTATCAGCGTGGCTAAAAGCTTTAGCCCGTCTTTTGCACCGTCCAGTAATAAATCATAGGCGTTTTCCTGTTTGTGCAATGCCCCCAAAGCTGCCCCCATAAGCAGGAGCGGAACTATGTAATCGGTCATTTGCGCCACACCTTTCCTAAAAGCAGAGCCGCAAGCAGACCCATACCCGCAGAGCAAAGACTGGTAACCCAAACAGCTGGCAGAATATCAAAGGGCGTACTGCAGCCCAAGGCGGTGCGTATAGCGGCTACATTGGCAGGGATCAACTGAATGGATGCAGTGTTCAGCACAATGAGTCTGCACAGTTCATCTGTGGCAGCGCCGTCAGAACGGTAGCTCGCCAAACGCCTGGCCGCCTGAATGCCCATAGGTGTGGCGGCGTTGCCAAGGCCCAGGAAATTGGCGCACACATTGGCACTGAGACTGCCTGCGAGGGCGGCGTCCTTGCGGCAGGAAGGGAAGATCCTTCCAAGAACCGGGGAGAAAAGCCGGGTCAAGAAACCGGTAATACCGGAGCACTCCATGAGCTTTCCCACACCGCACCATAAGCAAATGGAGCCTGCCATGGAAACAGCAAGCGTTACACCTGCTTGCGCCCCTTGGGGAACAGCGGCTGCCAAGGCACCGCTTTGTCCGGTTATGATGGCTGCAATGAAAGCAAACCCAACCATTCCCAGCCATATCCAACTCATTACCATGTCCACCCCTCCTGAGGAAATGTATGCCGAAAAAATACAGAAAATTACACTGGAAAGCAAAATAATAATTGACACAACCAAAACATTTTAGTATAATGTGGGACATCATTCGTTTTTGGTTTTGGGGAAAGAAAGGATCAAGGTGTAATCGTGAGACCAACCGGAATTGTTCGTAAATTAGATGATTTGGGACGAATCGTTCTGCCGATCGAGCTGCGGCGCACATTGGATATAGTAGAGCGTGATGAATTGGAGATTTTTTTGGAGGAAGATAAAGTGATCCTCAGAAAGTATGAGCCTTCCTGCATTTTCTGCGGTGCGCCCAGAAATCTGGTTACTTACTGTGGTAAAAATGTTTGCATGCATTGCATCGAAAAGATGAATGAAGCTTAAAAAACACCTGCTGAAGTGTAATCTTCAGCAGGTGTTTTTTTATTCGCCAATGGAAAGTGCTGCCTCATAAACTATATTTTTCGGAAGCTGAAGCTCCTGCGCGGTTTGTTTGATGGCATCTTTTCGGCTCATGCCCTCTGCCATTAAGGCTTCTACCCGGCCAGCAGCATCATCTGCTGTAGCGGCAGGTGATTCTTCCGGCACAGCACCGGCGACCACCAACACGAATTCACCCTTAGGCGGCTGTTGGGTATAGCGCACTATGGCTTCACCCAAGGTGGTGCGCACCACTTCCTCATGCAGCTTTGTCAGTTCCCTGCAAAGGCTGATGGGACGGTCAGAGCCGAATGCCTCTGCCATGGATTCCAATGTAGCAAGCAACTTATGGGGCGCTTCGTAGAAGATCATGGTTCGCCTCTCCTGTGCCAGTGCCTGCAAATGCTCCCGCCGACTTTTTTTGGCGGTGGAGAGAAAGCCTTCAAAACAGAATCGTCCGGTAGCCTGACCGGAGATGCTCAGTGCTGTGATCACAGCGCAAGGGCCGGGAATGGCGCAAACAGTGATGCCGGCATCGGCACACTGCTTTACCAGCTCCTCTCCGGGGTCAGAAATGGCAGGACTGCCTGCGTCCGATACCAGCGCACAGGTCTCGCCGGCAAGGATTCGCTGAACGATCCAATCACCCTTTTGTGTCTTGTTATGCTCAAAGTAGCTAACAAGGCTTTTTTTAATGCCCAAATGGTTCAGCAATTTCAGCGTTACCCGTGTGTCCTCCGCGGCGATGAAGTCTGCCTGCTCCAATGTTTGGCGGCAGCGCAGGGAAATATCACCCAAATTGCCTATGGGCGTAGGAACAAGATATAACATTCCGGCCATAAGACCACCTCCTATTCGTGATATAAGCGTTTATAGTATTGCGTGGGAGCACCGTTTTGGTCATGTAGACAGGCTTCTTCCCAAATAAGACCGGGCTTTGCGCCCTTGGTGCACTGGATCAACACCAGGCTAACAGGTCCGCCTGACCGATGGCGGAGCAAACAGACCTTTTTGGGCTCCAGCCGGTTTTGATGGGCGCAAGCACATATCTGGGCAAAACGCTCCGGTCGGTGCACAAGGAAAAAGCTGCCGCCGTATTTCAGCGCCCAACCGGCGGCTGTAAACAAATCCTCCATTGAGCAGGCATCCTCCCGCCGGGCAAGGGGCACACTTTGACTTTGTGGGCCTGCCGTAAAGTATGGAGGGTTGGATACGCAAACAGAAAAACTGCCGGCTTTTATAAAAGAGGAGAGGGTGCGCATATCGGCGCATATACTGCTTAAACGGGTTTGCAGACCGTTGGTTTCTATGTTTTTCAGCGCCATATGATGGGCGTTTTCGCAAAGCTCCACACCGGTAACGCTGCAGCCCTGGTCTTTGGCACAAAGCATTACACCCAGTGTGCCACACCCAGAGCCTAAATCCAAAACCTTTGCCTGCCGGGGCAATGTAACAAAATCAGACAAAGCCACAGAGTCAGTGCTAAAGGGGAAACAGCCATCGCCAATTTCCAAAGTAAAGCCGTTTTGCAGTTGTTCCATGGCATACTCCTTTTGTAGAAATGAAAATCAGCCTGCGCACCGGGATAGCCGGACGCAGGCTGGGAGTGAATCGGAGAATTAGCCTTCCTCGATTGCTTCAACAGGGCAGTTGCCGGCGCAAGCGCCACAGTCGACGCACAGATCAGCGTCAATAACATACTTGCCGTCGCCTTCAGAAATAGCCTCAACAGGGCAGTTCTCAGCACAAGTGCCGCAATTCACACAAGCGTCAGTAATATTGTAAGCCATGATTTTTCCTCCAATAAGTAGTTTTTATTGCATCACATTTGATTGCATTTCTATTCTAGCACGGATTTCATAAATCGCAAGTGTTTTTTCGAAAGATTTGTATATTTTTTATGCCCATTGGGAAAAATTTCCCGACGAGGAGGGATGGTGTGCATTATACACAAGAGGCGCAGGCCCTTTTGAGTGCTTCGGCACGGCAGGCAAAAGCAATGGGGCACAGCTATGTAGGCAGTGTCCATTTAGTATTGGCTATGGGCGCAGAATGCGGCATGACCGGACAGCTTTTGCGGGGCGCAGGGTTCAATGGGGAGCTCAGCCGCAGGATCACAGAGGTTCTTTACGGCGCAGGTGCGCCGGAGCTGCCGCTACCTCAGGGATTTTCCGAGCAGATGAAGGGAATTTTGCGGCAATCGGCAAAGGAGGCCAAAGGATTAGGCAGCCGACAGGTGCATACGGCACACATTCTGCTGGCGATGCTGCGTTGCCGGCGCACGCAGGCGCAGGAACTTCTGATACTCAATGATGTGGACACACAAACCCTCTTTTCCAAAACGGTAGATGCCCTCACCTTGGGAAAGAGCGGTGCAGTAAAAGGAAAGAAGGAGGCGGTAACAACGAAACTACTGGAACAGTTTAGCGAAGATCTGCTGGCTAAGGCATCCCAGATGGATCCGGTCATCGGCAGAGATCGGGAGATTGAAACCGTAATCGGCATTTTGAGCAGAAAGAATAAAAATAACCCCGCTTTGGTGGGAGAACCGGGTGTGGGCAAAACCGCCATTGCAGAGGGGCTTGCCCAACGCATGGCATCCGGCAATGTGCCGCCCCAGCTAAAGGATAAAAAGCTTCTAAGCCTGAATATGGCAAATTTGGTGGCAGGCACAAAATACCGGGGCGAGTTTGAAGAACGGCTGCGGGATGTACTGTCAGAGATCCGCCGTTGCGGGGATGTAATTCTCTTTGTGGATGAAATGCACACCATTGTAGGCGCAGGCGCGGCAGAAGGCGCTATTGATGCGGCAAATATATTTAAGCCGGCGTTGGGCAGAGGAGAGCTGCAAATGCTGGGGGCAACCACCATGAATGAATACCGAAAGTATATTGAAAAGGACCCGGCATTGGAGCGGCGTTTCCGTCCGGTGCAGGTGGAAGAGCCGGACAAGGAAGCGGCAATGGAGATTTTGCGGGGGCTAAAGCCGGGATTGGAGCGCCACCATCATATTCGCATCACAGAAGAGGCTCTGCAAGAGGCGCTGCGCCTATCTGTGCGGTATTTGCCGGATCTGTACTTGCCGGATAAGGCCATTGATCTGTTGGATGAGGGTGCAGCCCATGCCCGTATGGAGGAAGCCTACGCAGGTCGCCATGGACTGCGGCAGGAATTGGAGAAGGAACTGCAAAATGCGGTGCGGGAGAGCCGGTTTGAAAAGGCAGCAGAGCTGCGGGATAAAATGCACCGCTTGGCTTCCCGGTCTGTCGAGGGACGGCGGGCACGTACCGTAACGGGAGCAGATATTGCCTGGGCGGTTTCTGCCAGAACAGGAATTCCCACAGGAAGGCTCACAGCCGATGAACGGGAGCGGCTGCTCAGGCTGGAGGAACTGTTAAAAAGCCATGTAATGGGACAGGAAGATGCAGTCAGTCAGGTGGCAGAAACGGTACGCCGGGGTCTGTCTGGGCTGCAGGACGAAAGCCGCCCTGTGGCAAGCTTGTTGCTTACAGGTCCTACCGGTGTGGGAAAAACGGAATTGTGCAGAGCTTTGGCGCAGGAGCTGTATGGCAGCAAGGATGCCATGATTCGACTGGATATGACAGAATTCATGGAAAAACAATCGGTGGCACGGTTGATCGGCGCCCCTCCTGGCTATGTAGGCTATGAGGAGGGCGGCAAGCTGACAGAGGCTGTTCGCCGCAGACCCTACTGCTTGGTGCTTATGGATGAGATCGAAAAGGCCCATGAAGATGTATCCGGCATCTTATTGCAGATTATGGAAGAGGGTGTGCTTACCGATTCCACAGGAAGACGGGTCAGTTTTAAAAATGCCATTGTGGTCATGACCGCAAATACCGGCGCTCAGGTGCGCGGCGACGGCTTGGGATTTCAGCCTTCCGGAAGGGAAGAACAGGCAAAACAGGCACTGCGCCAACGGTTCAGTCCGGAATTTTTGGGGCGGCTGGATCGCATTGTAACCTTTGCACCTTTACAGCAGCAGGCAATGGAGCAGATCGTGAATAAATATTTACAACAGCTGTGCCAGCGGGCAGCAGCCAACGGCATGCAGCTTTTGCTGCCGGAGGAGCTGGCCTGCCAGTTGGGAAGCAACAAGGAAAAACAGGGTGGTGCCCGATATTTGCGCCATTTGGTACAGGAAAAGGTAGAAGGACCGCTGGCAGTATTTCTTTTAAAAAGCGGAAAAAAACCGACAAAGATCAAGGCTTATCTGCAAGATGGACAGCTACAGTTTCAGGGCTAGAACATGCCTGCCAATTACCGTTGGCAGGCAAAATTTTGCCCTTAATTCGAACAAGTGTTTAATTATTCAAAAGAACCGTATTTTTTTACAAAATTTTCGAAAAAATCATAGAAATCTATTGCAATTTGAAAAACTATCCGTTATACTGTCATTAAATGGAGCAAAATGGTAGCTAAGTGGAGCAAAATGGAAGGAGGTGAGCGTTTGTGATCGGTAAATACCCTGCAAAGCTGGACGATAAGAACCGATTGTTTGTGCCGGCGAAGCTGCGTGCGGAGCTGGGGGAAGACTTTTTTGTAACCTTAGGCGTAAATTGCGGACATCGCTGTCTGACGGTCTATACCGCAGAAGATTGGCAAACGCTCAGCCAGAATTATAACGCCCTTCCTATTTCCCAGCGCAGTGCTGCTACCAGCTTGATTTTTATGAATGCCTCCCAATGCAGTCCCGATAAGCAGTTCCGCTTTGGTTTGACCCAGTTCCTGCTGGATTATGCCGGCGTAAAGCGGGATGTGATGATCGTGGGAAGAGCCGGTCAGGCAGAAATTTGGGACGCACAGGAATTCAAACAGTTTGAGGAAGAGAATCTTACCCCTGAAAAACTGCTGGCTTCCTTGGAGACCATTGGATTATGAGTGAATTTCATCATGTTTCCGTTTTGTTGGAAGAGTGCATTGAAAACCTCAACATCAAACCGGAAGGCATTTATGTGGATGGCACCCTGGGCGGTGCAGGACATTCTTCCTACATTGCATCAAAGCTGACCACCGGTCGGCTTATTGGAATCGACCGCGACCCTATAGCCTTAAAGGCGGCAGGGGAGCGGTTAAAGCCCTTTGAAAAGAATGTAACGCTGGTACATTCCAACTTCTGTGATATGGCACAGGTGCTGAAGGATTTGGACATTTCGGCAGTTGACGGCATTTTGCTGGATCTGGGCGTGTCCTCTCCCCAGTTGGACGACGGACAGCGGGGTTTTTCCTACATGGCAGATGCACCGCTGGATATGCGTATGAACAATCAGGACAGCCTGAACGCAGAAACAGTGGTAAACACATGGACGCAGGAAGAGCTCAAACGGATATTATACACCTACGGCGAGGAGCGCTATGCCCCGCAAATTGCATCTGCGATCTGCCGCCGTCGGGAGAACAAACCGATCAAAACGACCTTGGAACTGGTGGATGTGATCCGCTCGGCGATGCCCCCGGCAGCCCTGCGGGAAAAACAGCATCCGGCAAAGCGCAGCTTTCAGGCAATTCGTATTGCTGTGAATGACGAGCTGGGTGCCGTGGAAAAAATCATGGAAGATGCGGTGGAATTGCTTAATCCCGGTGGACGGCTGGCGATCATCACCTTCCATTCCTTAGAGGACCGGATCGTGAAGCTTGGCATGGCAGAGGCGGCAAAGGGCTGTACCTGTCCGCCTAATTTCCCGGTGTGCGTCTGCGGCAAGAAACCGAAAGTAAAGCTTATAAGCAGAAAACCCATCGTCTCCACAAATGAGGAGTTAGAAAACAATCCCCGGGCACGAAGCGCAAAGCTTCGGGTTTGCGAAAAGATTTAGGAAGGAGCGCAGGAGTATGGTGTACAATACAGTTCAGTATGTCCGCTTCGACACAGTTGGAAGCACTGCCAGAAAAGTTATGCCTACGCCTGCTGCAAAAACGGCAGTTATGCCGAAGGCTCGCAAGCATAAGCGGGCAGTCCTGTATGTAGATCCGGTGGCCCTTTTGGGTATCGTGGTTGCTGTGTGCATGGTGCTGACAATGAGTGTTGGCATTGTACAGTTTTTGGTTGCACGGCAGGAAGCGGTGCAGATGGAAGCCTATGTAGAGCAGCTTACCGACCGCAATCACATCCTAAGTCGGGAATATGCGTCCGGATACGATCTGGAACAAATTGAAAAAAGTGCCTATGCTTTGGGCATGGTGCCCAAGAGTCAGGTACAGTCCGTATCCATTCAGGTCAGTGCTCCCCAACAGGTGGAAGCCGTAACCTTGTGGGATCGGATCGGCACTTTTTTAACATCACTTTTTGCATAAAACTTGTCCTGAACAATACACTTGCAATAGCAGCTGCAATGGGCGGCGAGGGGTTCCCTTGCTGCCCATTGAAAGCAAGTGGAAAGGTCGGGATGAAATGGCAAAACGGCGGAAGAAGGAATATGTGCGTCTGCGGGGGGACAGCGGCCAGCATCGCAGGATACTGGCGACGGCGATTCTGCTGGGCGTTGCGGCCTTTTTGCCTATTGGCTACCGGTTATACGATTTGATGGTGGTGCAGTATGATGACTACGCTCAGCGTGCTCTGCGCAATCAGACCAGAACTACTGCCGTAACTGCCGACAGAGGTATTATTTACGACCGGAATATGAATATTCTGGCATGCTCTGTCAGTGTGGAAAATGTCTATTTAGACCCCCACGAATTGAAACAGTCCGGTGCAGACCTGCCGCAGATCGCCCGGGATTTGGGGCAGATATTGTCATTAGATCCCCAATGGATCCAGGAACAGGGGACGGACATTACTATGCGCTATAAGCTGATCGCGGCGAAAATTGATGAGCAAACCGCTGCCACCGTCCGTAGCTATATGAACGAGAATAATATATCCGGCATCCACTTGGAGCCGGATACCAAACGGTACTATCCCTTCGGCTCGCTGGCGGCACAGGTGATTGGTTTTACCAACGCCTCCAATACCGGTGCAGAGGGGATCGAAGCTTCCTACAACAGCTTCCTGGAGGGCAGTGCAGGCAAGGTGATCACCACCAAGGGCAACAATGAAATGGATATGCCCTTTTCCTATGAAAGCTATGTGTCCTCTCAGCAGGGAAACGATGTGGTGCTGACCATTGATACCACAGTTCAGGCTTGTTTGGAAAAGCACCTTCAAGAGGCAATTGCATCTTATGATGTGCAAAACGGTGCTTTTGGCATTGTAATGAATGTAAATACCGGTGAAATACTGGCAATGGCAACCTCAGGCAGCTATGACCCCAACAATTATCTGGAGCTGACAGACCCGAAAGCCATTGCCTATGTAGAAAGCCTGAAGCAGGTTTACCTTGCCCAGCCGGAAGGTTCTTCAGGCTACGAGGAAGGGAAAAAGGCTTATCAGCAGGCACTGACAGAAGCCCAGCTGAAGCAGTGGCGTAACCGCTGTATTTCTGACGGCTATGAACCGGGCTCTACCTTTAAGGTCATGACCATGGCGGCAGCGCTGGACAGCGGCGCTATCGATCTGAACACACATTTTTACTGCTCCGGTTCGGAGCAGATTGCCGGACGGTCTCAGCGATTGCATTGCTGGCGATCCTCTGGGCATGGGGCAGAGCAAACACCCCAGGCACTGCAAAATTCCTGCAACATTGCCTTTGCCCATATCGCCCTGAAAATGGGTGGTGATACCTTTTATAACTATGTTAAGCAGTTTGGTATTTTGGAAAAGACCGGTATTGATTTGAGCGGTGAGAGTAAAGGCATATTTTTTAGCCAGGAGATCGTAACGGATACAGATAAATGGGGCACAGCCTCTCTGACCTCCGGATCCTTTGGGCAGACCTTTAAAATTACCCCCTTGCAGTTAGTACGGGGTATTGCCGCAGTTGTTAATGGCGGTTATCTGATCGAGCCTTATATCGTTTCAGATGTGATGAACCCGGAGGGGGAAACGATTCTAAAACAGGAAACCACCGTAGTGCGTCAGGTCATCAGCAATGAGACCTCCCAAACCATGTGCCAGCTTTTAAAGTCCGTTGTGGAAGAGGGAACAGCGAAAAATGCCAGTGTGGCTGGCTATTCTATTGGGGGAAAAACCGGAACAAGTGAGAAAATCGATGTATTTGACCAAAACGGACAGCGGGTATTGGATAAAATTGTCTCCTTCGTAGGGGTTGCGCCCATGGACGATCCGGAGTATATTGTATTGGTAGCGCTGGACACGCCGTCCCGCTCCACAGGCATCTATATTTCCGGCGGTGTAATGGCAGCACCTACGGTGGGCGCGGTAATGGAAGAATTGCTTCCGTACTTAGGGGTGGAGAAGACTTATTCTGAAGATGACATAGCAGGAAAAACTGTGATTATGGAAGACCTGACAGGACTGACCGCAAAGGAAGCGGAATCGGTTTTGAAACAGGCCGGTCTCACAGCCAAATCCCAAGGCAGCGGCGAATATGTTACCGCACAGATCCCGTCCACAGGACAAAGCATATCCGGTGGCAGTGAGGTGCTGCTTTATTTTGGAGAAACACCGACCTTGCAAATGACCACAGTGCCGGATTTTACAGGCATGAACCGCCAGCAAGCCAGTGATGCCGCCGGAAAAGCGGGGCTGTACATTCTGGTGGCGGGCAATACGGACATTTCCACCAATGTGGTGGTAACAGAACAATCTGAACCAAAGGATTCCCAGGTTCCTATAGGAACCACCATTCGGCTGACCTTTGCCGATACGAAAGCGGCGGACTAACGGATGCATACAAAAGGAGTTGCAAATATGAAACTGGCAGAACTGTTAAAAGGTGTACAGATCCTTAAAACCAATGTGCAAATGGATATGGAGATATCCTCTGTGGCATATGATTCCCGTAAGGTAGAGCCGGGCAGCCTGTTTGTTGCCATTACAGGCTTTACTGCAGACGGAAACCGCTTTATTCCCATGGCGCTGGAAAAGGGCGCTGTGGTAGTGGTAACTGCCAAAGAGCCGGAAGACACCGTGCCTTATGTGCTGGTGCAATCCGACCGTTTGGCGTTGGCGC
Source organism: Faecousia sp. (assembly GCA_045648245.1). Taxonomy (GTDB): domain Bacteria; phylum Bacillota; class Clostridia; order Oscillospirales; family Oscillospiraceae; genus Faecousia. The sequence goes on from JAZRNS010000090.1 coordinate 10,846, forward strand.
AGATCGGTGCCAACTACTTTGGACACCCGGCCTCTTCCATGAAGCTCATCGGCGTAACCGGCACAAACGGAAAGACCTCGTCCACATTGCTGTTAAAGCATGTGTTGGAAACCGTTTTGGGTGCAAAAGTGGGCTTGATGGGAACCATGGAAAATATGATCGGCGATGAATCTATCCCCACAGAGCGCACCACGCCGGAAAGCTTTGAATTGCAGGCGCTTTTGGCAAAAATGCGGGACGCAGGCTGCACTCATGCGATTATGGAAGTGTCCTCCCATGCCATTGCGCTGGAACGGGTAGGCGGCTTGCGGTTTGCGGTGGCAGCTTTTACAAATCTTACGGAGGACCATTTGGATTTCCATAAGACCATGGAAAACTATTGCGACACAAAGGCAGAATTGTTTGCCCGCTGTGAAAAAGCGGTTGCCAATGCTGACGATGAGTGGTACAGCCGTATTTGCGCCAAGGCAAAGTGCGATCTTTTGCCGGTTTCCGTAAAAGGAAAAACCGGTTTGCATGCAGAAGATCAGGCACTTTTGTCAGACGGCGTGCGCTTTACTGCTGTTATGGGTCAGCAGCGCGTTGCAGTAAAGTTGCCTATTCCCGGTAAGTTTACGGTGTATAATGCCTTGACAGTGCTGGGTATGGCGCTGCAGCTGGGCATTTCCCTTGCCGATGCTGCCAAGGCATTGGAAAGTGCCAAGGGCGTCAAGGGCAGGGTAGAGGTAGTCCCCACACCGGGTAAGCCTTATACAGTGCTGATCGACTATGCCCACACCCCGGACGGCTTGGAAAATGTGCTGTCCTCTGTCCGCGGCTACTGTCAGGGCAGACTGATCGCTGTTTTCGGTTGCGGCGGAGACCGGGATCCCATCAAGCGCCCCATCATGGGCAGAATTGGTGCCCGGCTGGCAGATGTTGCCATTATCACATCAGATAATCCACGGACGGAAGAACCTGCCGCGATCATTGAAGATATTGTAAAGGGTATCGATTCTGATAAATACAAGTACGAAGTGATTGAAAATCGTGTACAGGCGATCCATCGTGCACTAGACATTGGCCAAAAGCATGATATAATTGTATTGGCTGGTAAAGGCCATGAAACATATCAGGAGATCTGCGGTGTAAAGCATCATTTGGACGAGCGGGAAGTTGTAGCCGCGTACCTGGAGAAAACGGGGGAGTAAATATGGGCGTGATCACTTTACAGCAGGCAGCACAGTGGTGCGGTGGCAGTATTGACCCCAAATATAAGGATGTAACATTTTTGGGCGCCAGCAATGATACCCGGAAAATTGAAGAAGGACAGTTGTTTGTTGCCCTGAAGGGCGCACGGGACGGTCATGAATTTATTCCTGCTGCGCTGCAGAAGGGTGCGGCGGCTGTGCTGTGTACCCATTGCGACGGCGATTATCCCGCCATTGTTGTGAAGGATACCCGTTTGGCACTGGGCGATATTGCCCGGGGAGAGCGGAAGCACATTGGCATGAAGGTGGTTGGCGTTACCGGCTCTGTTGGTAAGAGCACCACAAAGGAAATGATTGCCGCCGTTTTGCAGACTACCTACCGTGTGGGTAAAACGCCGGTAAACCATAACAATGACATTGGCATGCCTATGGCTGTGCTGGCTATGGACAGCGCCGTGGAAGTTGCAGTTCTGGAAATGGGCATGAACCATTTTCGGGAAATCGCCTACCTGACGGATATTGCAAAGCCTGATGTGGCGGCGATCATCAATATTGGCACTATGCATATTGAACACCTGGGGTCTCAGGAAGGCATTTTGCAGGCTAAGCTGGAAATTCTGGAAGGCATGAGCGCAAACGGCAAGATCATTCTCAATGGCGACGACGGCCTCCTTTGGAATCATCACCGGCAGACTGAGCATCCGGCAGATTACTTCGGTATGCGCAACCCTGAGTGTAATATTTTGGCAACCGACATTTCTCAGGAAGACGGTTTCCTACGCTTTGCAGTAAATTCTCCTGCCGGCACATTTCCTGTGGAGCTGGAGCTGGAGGGTGAGCATTATATCCACGATGCCCTGGCCGCTGTGGCTGTGGGACTGGAGCTGGGTGTAACACCTGAAAATATTCAAAAGGGACTGGCAGGCTTCCGGAATATGGAAGGCCGTCAGGAGATATTTGAAAAGAATGGCTATACCATTGTGAAGGACTGCTATAATGCAGGCCCTGAGTCTATGGCAGCGGCGCTGAATGTACTGGGAAGCAAGACAGGACGGCGGGTGGCAGTGCTGGGCGATATGCTGGAGCTGGGCGTGAGAACCCAGGCGGAGCATTATAAAGTTGGCCGCATTGCCGCAGAAAAAGCAGATGTATTGCTGGCATACGGACCCAATAGCATTCGTATGCTGTACGGTGCATTGACCGGTGGTATGGGCCAGCCTGCCGCCAGAGCTTTTACCGATCGGGATCGGTTGGTGGAAGTGCTGAAGCAAATTGCAAAGCCCGGTGATACGATCCTGTTCAAGGGAAGCCGCGGTATGCGTATGGAGCTGGTTTTAGAGCAGTTTCTGGGTGAGGATGAGAAGAAAGATTAACAATCGGAGGAAGAATCCATGATGAAAGTGGTAATAGCAGCAATTGCAGGTGGTATTTTGTCCGGCGTTTTGGGATATTTTCTGTTGCCGGTGCTGCGGGCGCTAAAGGCAGGTCAATCCATTCGGGAAATCGGACCGACCTGGCATAATAATAAGTCCGGCACGCCTATGATGGGCGGCCTGATGTTCATTGGTTCGCTGATCATATGCTTGCTGCTGTGCATTCCCATGATGCAGGAGTATACGGTGTTTTATGTGCTGCTGTTGAGTCTGTGCTTCGGCTTGGTTGGTTTTGTAGATGATTTTTGCAAGATCAAGTTTAAGCGGAATATGGGCCTGACCTCTTTGCAAAAGTTCCTTTTGCAAATGGCAGTATCTGCACTGTATTTATACCTTTTGTACAAAGAGGGAAGCCTTACCACCAATATCTATATCCCCTTTGCAGACGAGACCTTCTATGTGCATCCCATGGTGTATATTTTCTTTGCCATGTTCGTTATGGTAGGCTGTGTGAATGCAGTGAACCTGACCGACGGTGTGGACGGCCTGTGCGGCAGTGTAACGGTTCCTGTTATGGTATTCTTTGCTATTACCGCTGTGGCAATGGGCAGATTCGATTTGGCGTTAATGCCTGCGGCGCTTGCCGGTGCATTGGTTGCGTACCTGTTTTATAACTGGCATCCGGCAAAGGTGTTCATGGGCGATACCGGTTCGCTGTTTTTAGGCGGCGCTGTGTGCGCCATCGCATTTGCTTTGGATATTCCTATGGTGCTGGTGCTGATCGGTATTGTTTACATTGTGGAAACGCTGTCCGTTATTCTGCAAGTGGGTTATTTTAAGCTGACCCACGGAAAACGGCTGTTTAAAATGTCTCCCATTCACCACCATTTTGAAATGTGCGGCTGGAAAGAGGAGAAGATCTGTATCGTCTTTACAACCGTTTGCGTAATTGCCTGCCTGATTGCATGGTCTGGCATTTCCGGTCGTATTGGATAAAAGGAAGGAGATCTTATGGCATCGCAGAGCCGTCTGTATGCCAAAGAGGATCGCCGCCGGTTTGCTTCGGCGGGAGAAGGTGTAGATATTCCTTTTTTAACTATATTGCTTCTTTTGCTGGTTGTGGGGCTTGCAATGCTGTATTCTGCAAGCTACGCCCAAAGCGAGTATGACACCGGTTATACCGACTCTACCCGCTACCTGCAAAAGCAGGCAGTCTGTGCTGTGATCGGGTTGGTGGCAATGGCGGTGTTAAGCCGAATTCCTGCCTCCTTTTGGCGCAAAACCGCGTGGCCTTTGTATGGCGTCAGTATCGGCCTTTTGTTGATGGTTTTGCTCTTTGGACAGTCTGTAAACGGCGCAAAGCGCTGGATCAACATTGCAGGAATCCAGTTTCAGCCCTCAGAAATTGCAAAATTTACCTTGGTGGTGCTGTTTGCCCGCCTGACAAAAGGCTTTGGCAGCGCCGCAAGGGAATTTCGCTACGGCGTTTTAGGCTTCGGCGCAGCGCTGCTGGGTATCTTAGTGCCGTTGGCACTGGAAAAGCATTTGTCTGCAATTATGCTTATGGGTATGGTTGCAGTGGTGATGATGTTCATAGCCGGTACAAACCCCAAATGGCTGTTGGCAGGTGCCGGTGTTGCGGTGGTGTTTGTGGCGGTTTATGTGAGCTTAATGGGCTATGCCGGCGACCGAATCACCGCATGGCTTCACCCGGAACAAGACCCCAGAGATACCGGCTATCAGATCTTGCAATCTTTGTATGCCATCGGCTCCGGCGGCCTGTTCGGTTTAGGATTGGGAAAAAGCAGGCAAAAATACTTATATTTGCCGTTTCAGTATAACGATTATATTTTTGCGATCATTTGCGAGGAGCTGGGTCTTGTGGGCGCACTGCTGATCATTGTGCTATTTGCGGCACTGATCCTGCGGGGCTACTGGATCGCCTTGCGGGCACCGGATCGCTTCTCTACTGTATTGGGAGCGGGTCTGATAACTCTGATCGCAGTCCAGACCATTTTGAATTTGGGCGTAGTAACAAACTTACTGCCCTCAACAGGAATCGCCTTGCCGTTTTTCTCTTACGGCGGAACGGCTTTGGCGGTGAATTTGGGGGAAATGGGTGTGCTGCTGAGCATTTCCCGTGGGAGAAATCAGGCGGCACGACAGGAGGATTTAACATGAATGTGATTTTTAGCTGCGGTGGTACTGCGGGCCATATTAACCCGGCGATTGCCGTTGCCAATGTGTTCGTGGAGCGCCACCCCGATGCGAAGATCCTGTTCATCGGTGGTGAAGGGGGCATGGAGGAAACGCTTGTTCCCAAGGCTGGCTTTGAACTGAAGACCTTGCCTGCTGACGGCGCATCCCGTGGAAAGTCCATCAAAGCGCTAATGCACAATGTGAAGGTCGTATCCAATGTGGTGCGGTCGGTGCGTGCATGTAAGCGCATTATCAAAGAGTTTCAGGCCGATGTGGTGGTGGGAACCGGCGGTTATGCCAGCTTTCCTGCACTGATGGCGGCAAGCCTTTTAAAGGTGCCTACCTGCGTCCATGAAAGTAATGCAATGCCGGGCTTGACTACCCGCCTGATTGCAGACCGGGTGGATAAGGTGCTGGTTTGCTTCCCGGAAAGCGCCCAATACTATCGCCATCCGGACAAAGTTGAAGTGGTGGGCATGCCGGTGAAGCGGGAGTTTATCTTCACCAAAAAGGAAGATGCCCGTAAGGAACTGGGATTGGATGC
>JAZRNS010000091.1:0-4801 GCA_045648245.1 Faecousia sp.
TGGCAGGGGCACAAGGACTTGAACCCTGAGCCTACGGTTTTGGAGACCGCCGCTCTACCAATTGAGCTATACCCCTATATATCGAAAGGCGTATGCCTTGAAAAATGCTGGTGGGCCCTCAGGGATTCGAACCCGGGACTATCCGGTTATGAGCCGGAGGCTCTAACCAACTGAGCTAAGGGCCCATAAGTTCGCTCGTGCCTGATCGCCGTAGCAATGGAAATTATACCATTACACATAAATTCTGTCAAGCATTTTTATTCTGCAAAACCCTGTATTTCTAAAAGTTCCACAACATGCAAGCCCTGCTGGGTCAGGCTCATAGTACCATGAACCGGATAACCGTTGTAAGCCGACATGTCCGCACCGATCAGGGGCCTGTGATAGTCCAACACGATCAATCCTTTTTTCTCCAAACACTGCAAAATAAGGCTGTACTCTTCGCTAGTGTATGCGTGCTCCTCTAAATACACCGGAGTCATATCATCTGCTCGCCGGGCAACCGGCAAGAAAGAATACTGAGCCAAAGAATTTATAATGTGCAGTTCTCCCTGGGTCAGCTCCAGGCTACTGGAGCAGCCGCTGCAGTTTGCGCAATTTCCGCTACAATGATTACAAGCCATATTCCATCCCTCCTCCCATATTATATTCCAAATTTCCCGTCTTGCAACCAAAAATTCGATGGATTTTTCGTTGATAGTCCCCATAGAGTATAAACAGGAGGGATGTTATGAAACGAGAAACAAAAGTCCTGTTGTTTAATTTGGCACTGCCTTTGGCAGTGGGTGGGCTGAGTGCGTTGTTAAGCGGCGGTATGGGTGATTATAGGACCCTGAACCAGCCGCCCCTATCGCCACCGGCTTGGGTGTTTCCGCTGGTGTGGTCGATTCTGTACCTGCTAATGGGATATGCGGCCTATCGGGTAGCTGTGTCAGAGGGGAGAGGAAAGGACCAGGCATTGCGTCTCTACGGTGCGCAGTTGGCACTGAATTTCCTGTGGTCCGTTGTTTTCTTTGGCTTTGACTGGTATTTGGTTGCATTTGTGGTATTGGTTGCACTTTGGGTTTTGATCTACCGAACGATGCAAAAATTTGCTGCCATTGATAAGACTGCCGGAGATCTGCTGATACCTTATTTGCTGTGGGTTACCTTTGCCGGTTATCTGAATTTCTCTGTATATTTGCTGAATTAACTACTTGAAAAAGTGTGGGTTTTGTGCTAAAGTAGTGTCAAGCGAAATCAAACGCCAAGGAGGAAATTATCATGGCAAATAAGTACGCCGGCACACAGACCGAGAAGAATTTGGAAGCCGCTTTTGCAGGCGAATCCATGGCTCGCAACAAGTATACCTATTTTGCATCCAAGGCAAAGAAGGAAGGCTATGAGCAGATCGCTGCCCTGTTTCTAAAGACGGCTGACAACGAGAAGGAACACGCAAAGCTGTGGCTGAAGGAACTGGAAGGCATCGGCGATACCGCTGAGAATCTGGGCCATGCTGCTGAGGGCGAGAACTACGAGTGGACCGATATGTATGCAGGCTTTGCAGAGACCGCTGAGAAGGAAGGCTTTAAGGAGCTGGCTGCAAAGTTCCGTATGGTTGCGGAAATTGAGCGCCACCATGAGGAGCGCTACCGTGCCCTGCTGAAGAATGTGGAGACCGCTGAGGTCTTTGCAAAGAGCGAGGTTAAGGTTTGGGAATGCCGTAACTGCGGCCATCTGGTGGTTGGCACCAACGCGCCGGAGCTTTGCCCCACATGCGCACACCCCAAGAGCTACTTCGAAGTCCACGCAGAAAATTACTAAGTCATAAAATTACGGTGTTATTGCGAGGACCTTAGGTCCGTGGCAATCTCCCGGATATACAGACTACCGGAGAAATTTTTCTCCGGTAGTTTTTTCTATTGCATTTTCCTTTCAAATAGGGTATAATGCTACCCGGTAAGTTTATCTGGACGTGGCTCAGTTTGGTAGAGCGCTTGCTTTGGGGGAGCGATGGGAGCGCCGCCTGTGGCGGAAGAAGCGACCTGAGCGAGTGGCCGCGGTCGGCAGATGACCAAGCCGCTTTGACGGCAAGGAATATGCCGGGCACCGCAACAGGGCGACCAGCGGAAAAGCTAATTAAACAAAAGTAAATATATACCCGGACGTGGCTCAGTTTGGTAGAGCGCTTGCTTTGGGAGCAAGATGCCGCAGGTTCGAATCCTGTCGTCCGGACCATTTTACCAACCCTAATTGATACAATCGTGTCTGTTAGGGTTGGTATTCTTTTTATTTGTGCTTGTTTATTGGACAATTAGTATGATATAGTAATCCCAAAGAAAGGAGTGTCTACTATGTCCGAATTCAAATATATAAACGAAGCAGAACGAGAATGGACACAAAAATACGAAGGTACCTATACCCCTGAAGAGATTGTCCTTAATAAAAAACTACAGGATGCCTGCTCTAAGGAAACTCTTGATTTTGCGCTTATTGAGGAATTACTGAAACAAGGGGCTGACCCTCTTGGCGGAACAGAAGTCTGCGGTTGGGATTTGCTTGAGCATATATACGGAGATACTGTGGTATGTGAATCACAGGACTCCAATAGTGTACATTTGCCGCAGCTTACGGAACTGTTTTTGAAATACGGTATGGACATTGGAAAACCAAGAGTTCCGTACGATGGCGATTTTAGTTTTAACCCGTTATGGCATTTCGCGCATATAACAAATGAAAATGCCATCTTTGCACTAAAAATGCTTTTAAACCACGGGCTGACTTCTAGCGACTTTGCGGAATTTTGGGATCATGCAATGACAGACTACTTTCATCTTGGTTGTGGAGATCCGCAGAACGACGCATTTTGGAATTATAGTTGTATATGGACCTTTAAGATGTTGCTCTTGGGTGCATCTTATGACCATATTTTGCAAAATGATGAACATCTTAGGGCATTTATTTGCTGCGATCTAAATTCCTACGATATTCATAACTTTCGTGACTGGAATGACTATGAATACTTTTTCGATACATCTTACTGCGAGAGGAGCCCGGAACTATACGGTTCGATTATTCACATCTACAAAAAGGAAACTGGCGAAGAGGTTTGGAAAATTGGTGTAGGTGTAGCTGGCCGAAGAACACTTGAACGCTTATGAGAATATTTTTGTGATGTTGTGAACCCGCAGGAGGTTGAAACTTAATGGATGTAAAACAGAATTGGACATATTGTGTTGTAGGCAATATCAAGAAAACCCATTATGATGAAGACGGGACATTGCGATATGGAACAGCTGCTTTTACCGGTGGAACAAAGGTGTATCTCTCCGGGAGAATATGGGACAGAACAAGAGACCATATTAATGCCTTGGGGATAACAAGAGGAAAGCGGTTAGAGGTGATCTGGACAGATGTATCTTTGATCGAAAATCTGCGCTGTCAAAAAGTGTTTAATCCCGCAATTATAGAATTTATGGAACTTCATGAGTATCGTGCTGGCTGGTGGGGGAAATCAAAAAGTGAAAAAGCAGCTGCTGAAGCTTTTGTGAAATGGTGGAATGAAAAGCAGTTTCACGAGCAAAATTAAATGAGCAAATGGCATTAATAATTAAAAATGTACTGTTTGTTGACTGCAAAAACCGTTGGAATTACTCACTTTTTGCTTAAATCCTATAAAACAACTCGCACCAGAAAAAGCACCCGAGAGGGTGCTTTTTCAACTAAATCCACCTTTGCGGGTGGGTGAAATATTGCTCTGCAATATGAAATACGCCTATGGCGTATGAAATCGCTGCGGCGCTGGGGGGGATTTAATTTCATACAAACGCAGTTTGTATTTCATCTGCGGAAGCAAGGATTTCATTATAAATACATAACGAAAACTACGATGAAGGTTATCTTATAATTCACGATTTTTTTGCATAATCTTATGATGGCTGTAGAAACTATGCAAAAGGAGTGGTTTTTATGGACGGAAAAGAACTTGTAAAGCAGACTTTGGATCAGATTCCACAGGCAAACGCTAATGCCAAACGGATCGTGGGTTTGGTGAAAGAAAGCGGCAGGATCACCGGGTATCAGCTATCCGATAATTCCATTGTAGAGAAACAGCAGGCAGTGAATATGGCAAAACAGGGGCAAATTGCCGGTGTGGGTATCGCCCACCGGGGCGATACCGAGTATCTGAAATCCATCCCCGACGGCAGTGAGAACAACAACCTTGGCAACCTGCCCTCTGTTTCGCCCGAAACCCAGAGATAAAATTATGACCGGCAGCACGGAATACTGCCGGTCTTTACTTTTTGCCCGGCAGATACTATAATATGCGTATCGCACTACTGTTTTTAGGAGGAATCCTATGCAGATTCTTTATTCCGATAATGAGCTCGTTGTCTGCGTCAAGCCCATAGGCGTGGATTCAGAACACGAAATGCCCCAGCAGCTAAAGCAGCGCCTAGGAGGAGAAATATACACCCTTCATCGGCTGGATAAGAATGTGGGCGGCGTGATGGTCTATGGCCGCACCAAATCCGCAGCGGCGTTTCTGTCTAAACAGATTCAAGATAATAAAATGATAAAAGAATATGTGGCACTAGTTCATGGCACACCCCCGGAGGCAGGGGAGTGGGAGGATCTGCTTTTTAAGGATAGCCGCAAAAACAAGGTGTTTGTGGTTAACCGCAAGCGAGCAGGGGTGAAAGAGGCAAAATTGGCCTTTTCCCGCCATACTGCAGGAGAAACCTCCCTGGTGCTGATTCGGTTGTATACAGGCCGAAGCCACCAAATCCGTGTCCAATTTTCCAACCGGGGATTCCCGTTG
>JAZRNS010000092.1:0-4816 GCA_045648245.1 Faecousia sp.
GAGGAGCATCATTGTGGCTGCGGCGGTCATCATGACCATGAGCATGACCACCATCATGAAGAAGACCACCATTGCTGCTGCGGCGGTCATCATGACCATGAGCATGACCACCATCATGAAGAAGACCACCATTGCTGCTGCGGCGGTCATCATGACCATGAGCATCACCACCATCATGAAGAAGACCACCATTGCTGCTGCGGCGGCCACCATGACCATGACCATCACCATGCCGACGAAGTCTTTGCCTCCTGGGGTGTAGAAACCCATAAGAAGTTCACCAAAGAGCAGGTCGAATCTGCCCTGCATTGTTTGGATACCGGGAAGTACGGCATTATCCTGCGGGCAAAGGGCATCGTTGCCGGCAATGACGGCGCTTGGATCCACTTCGACTATGTGCCCGGTGAGTGCAATGTGCGCACAGGCGGTGCAGATGTAACCGGTAAGCTGTGTGTCATTGGCGCGCAAATGAATGAAACGGCAGTGGCAAATTTGTTTGGAGTATAAAAATGGCACAAATTCCTGTATATGTATTTACCGGGTTTCTGGATTCCGGTAAGACCAAATTTATTCAAGAAACCTTGGAAGACCCCCGCTTTAATGCCGGCGAACGCACGCTGCTGCTGGTGTTTGAAGAAGGGGAGGAGGAGTACGATTTTTCTGCCTATCCCTATCCCAATGTCTATCTGGAAGTGCTGGATCAGCAGACCGTTACCACAAAACAGCTCCATGCCCTTGCTAAAAAGCATAAGGCACAGCGGGTGGTTGCAGAGCTGAACGGTATGCAGTTGGTTGGCGACTTGTACAGCCGTATACCTGAAGACTGGGTGGTGGCGCAGGAAGTGATGTTTGCCGATTCCACAACCTTTATGACATATAATGCCAATATGCGCAATCTGGTCATGGACAAGCTGGTAGGCGGTCAAATGGTGGTGTTCAACCGGTTAGCACCGGGGGCAGACACTATGCCCTTCCATAAGCTGGTGCGGGCAGCCAACCGCCGCATTGACATTTTGTACGATTACACCGACGGCACAACTGCTTTCGATGACATTGCAGATCCCTTGCCCTTTGATATTAACGCACCGGTCATTACTGTGCGGGACGAAGATTTTGCCCTTTGGTATCGGGATGTAACGGAGGAAGCGGCGAAATATGACGGAAAGACCGTTTGTTTTAAAGCACAGGTAGCCATGCTCCGTCGGGATAAAAACAATATGTTTGCCCCCGGCCGGTTTGTGATGACCTGCTGTGAAGATGATATTCAGTTTTGCGGCGTACCCTGCAAATACGAAAAGAGCAAAGATTTAAAGCCCAGACAGTGGGTTATGGTTACAGCCACCATTTGTGCGGAAAAGCATGCAGTGTATCAGGGCGAGCTTGGCCCTGTGCTCACAGCGATCCGGGTAGAGCCTGCAGAGCCTGCAGAGCCGGATGTGGCAACATTCTAAGAAGGGAGAGCGGCTTATGTATCAGCCTTTAGCAGATATTTTACGACCTACCCAGTTGGATGAAGTGTACGGTCAGGAGCATATATTAGGCGAAGGTGCGATCCTGCGCCGCCTGATCCAATCGGAAAAGATCCCCAATATGATCTTCTACGGACCCAGTGGCACGGGAAAAACCACGGTTGCCAACATCATTGCAAAGCAGACCAACCGTACCTTGTATCAGCTAAATGCCACTACGGCGTCCACAGCAGATATTAAAAACATTGTCTCCCAACTGGATACCTTTATGGCACCCAACGGTGTACTGCTGTACCTGGACGAGATCCAGTCCTTCAATAAAAAGCAACAGCAATCTTTGCTGGAATACATTGAAAACGGCAAGATCACCCTGATCGCCTCTACAACAGAAAATCCCTATTTCTATGTATTCAATGCGATTTTAAGCCGCTCTACGGTTTTTGAATTTAAGCAAATAACCCCGGAGGCTGCTTTAAAAGCAGTCCGTCGTGCGGTTTCCTATTTGGAAGAACGCACCGCCCTGAAGGCCCAGCCGGAGGCGGGAGCACTGGAGTATATCGCCAGCGCTTGTGGCGGCGATCTGCGTAAGGCTATGAATGCAGTAGAAGTGCTGTTTTCTGCAGGTATGCCGGAAGGCAATGTACTGCAGCTGAAATTGCAGGATGCCAAGGATGTAACCCAGAAAAGCTATATGCGCGCAGACCGGGATGGCGATGACCATTACGATCTTCTGTCTGCCCTGCAAAAATCCCTGCGGGGTTCAGATCCGGATGCGGCGATCCATTATCTTGCCCGCCTTTTGGAGGCAGGACAGCTTCAGTCTGCATGCCGCCGGTTGATGATCATTGCGGCAGAAGATGTGGGACTTGCCTATCCCATGATCCTGCCCATCGTGAAATCCTGTGTAGATATGGCGCTGATGACCGGCATGCCGGAAGCCAGAATTCCCTTGGCAGATGCCACACTTTTGATTGCTACAGCACCAAAATCCAACTCCGCTTACTTAGCTTTGGACAAGGCATTGGAAGATGTGCGCAAGGGCAAAGGCGGCACATTCCCCCGTCATTTACAAAATGTCCATGCAGATACCTTCGGTATGGAGCGAGAGCAGGGTTACCGCTATCCCCATAATTATCCGGGGCACTGGATCAAGCAGCAGTATTTGCCCGACGATCTGTTAGATGCCCGCTATTATGAATTTGGTTCTAACAAGACAGAACAGGCAGCCAAGCAGTACTGGGATACAATCAAGGGAAAATAATATGGATATTAAATTAAAAGATATTTTGGTTATGAAAAAGGCGCACCCCTGCGGTGAAAAGCGATGGCTGGTTCTGCGAACCGGTGCGGATTTTCGCTTGCGTTGCTTAGGATGTGGCCACGAGGTTATGACCCCTCGGTTTAAGGCGGAGAAAAATATTCGTCAGGTCATTCGGGAAGAAAACTTCTCGACAGAATCAAGCGGCAGATGACGGTATCATCTGCCGCTTTTTTCTGCATTTTGGGTGTCTACGGAAAGGGGAGTGTCCACCAAGACGATTTCTGTCATGAAACAGCCGCACCTTGCGACTGTATTTTTTATGCCCGCAGGCTATACTCACCTTACCAAGGACAAGGGGGGCGGGGCATGTATGTATACCTGGATGGCGTGATCCTTTTAAATTTCACCATAGATTTTCTGCTGCTTCTGGGGACAAACCGCCTGTGCGGTTATACGGGAAACGCCGGGAAAATCGCCCTTGGAGCGGCGGTTGGCGGTGTATATGCCGGTGCGTGCCTGTTGCCGGGATTTGGTTTTTTGGGCAATTTCCTGTGGCGGACAGTGTGCCTTTGCGGCATGTGCGCCATTGCATTTGGAACATCTGTACATACCCTGCGGCGAAGTGTTTTGTTTTTGCTTTTGAGCATGGCGATGGGTGGCTTGGCGTTGGGGATGGGACAAAAGGGCGTTTGGTCTGTGATATCCTCTGCTGTAGGTGTGTTTTTGCTGTGCGCTTTGGGTTTTCGGGGGAAAATACAGGCAAACAGATATGTGCCGGTGGAGCTTAGCTACGGGGAAAAACACCTGTGCATTACCGCCTTGCAGGACACCGGAAACACCCTGCGGGACCCGGTAACCGGGTCTTCCGTGCTGGTGATTGGTTCGGAGGTAGCACAAAAGCTGACCGGCTTAACAGAAAAACAGCTAAAAACACCGGTAGAATCCCTAAATGCTATACCCGGCTTGCGCCTGATCCCTTATCAGGCAATTGGGCAGAAGGGCGGGCTACTGCTGGCGTTAAGAATTCCCAAAGTAAAAATCGGCACATGGCAGGGCAGCTCTGTGGTTGCCTTTGCACCGGAGGGTCTACCGGAAACCGGTCCGTATCAGGCATTAACAGGAGGCGTATTATGACAAAACTGATGGCATTTTTTATAAAACTGGGCTGGTGCAGACCGGACAGTATTTATTACATAGGCGGCACTGATGTGCTGCCTCCGCCTTTGAAAGGAGCAGACGAGCAAAATGCATTGGAGGCGCTGGAGCAAGGGGATGAGCAGGCAAAGCAAATGCTTATTGAGCGGAATTTGCGCCTTGTGGTTTTTATTGCCCGGCGCTTTGAAAACACCGGCGTAAATTTGGAAGACCTGATCTCCATTGGTACGATCGGCTTGATCAAAGCCATCAGTACCTACCGGCGGGATAAAAATATCAAGCTGGCCACTTATGCTTCACGCTGTATTGAAAACGAGATATTAATGCATATCCGGAAAATAGCAAATCAAAAAACGGAGGTATCCTTAGACGAGCCGATCAATATGGATTATGACGGCAATGAGCTGCTGCTTTCAGATGTACTGGGAACAGACGAGGACATGATCCTGCGCCCCTTGGAGGAGGATGTGGATTTGCGTTTGCTTCGTCAGGCGGTGAGCGAGCTGCCCCAGCGGGAACGGGAAATTGTGTATATGCGGTTTGGGCTGGAGGGAAGAAAGGAACTGACCCAAAAGGAAGTTGCTCAGAAAATGGGAATCTCCCAATCCTACATTTCCCGTCTGGAAAAGCGGATCATGCTTCGCTTGCGAAAGGAGATCCTGCGCCAAACCAGTTGTGTATAAAAATATTATAAAAAACTTGCTTTCTTGCGGTATGAGTGCTATAATCGATATGAAATTATATCGATAATACTTTGTATCGAAAAAGAGGAAAGAATCATGGATAGAAAAGAAATCTCAAAATCCGTGCTCAAGCGTCTGCCGGGGTATCTGGCATATTTGAAGAGCTTGCCGGAGGGCACTGCTACCTACATCTCTGCCACCGCTTTGGCAAATGCTTTGGGAATGGGTGAGGTTCAGGTTCGTAAGGA
>JAZRNS010000093.1:0-20035 GCA_045648245.1 Faecousia sp.
GAACATCTAAAACTGTATCCCAAGGACGGGGAGGAAGTTAGCTCCGTTTTGGAGCTGTTGTACTATTATTACACACTGGAGCATTCTGTGGAAAACGCCACCATACGGGCAAATTTCTACGACATAGGAGATATTTTAGAACGATTGAGTTTCTCTGACAACAACACGCTCTTTTGTACCATTGTGCGCCTTTGCGAGGAGCATACCAAACAGGGATTTATGGAAGGTGTCCGTGTGGGCGCAGTATTGACGGAAGAGTTAAAACAGTGAAATTTAAATGGATAACGAATGGCGCGTTCTTCGGGTACTTTCTTGGCGAAACAAGAAAGTATTGCCGCCGGCAGGCACCGCCGAATATATCTTCCCCACGACACAGACCCATGATCCGGGGCGTGGCACACAATTTTCAACTGTCAATAAAAAAACAAACAACGCCGACCAAAGGGTCGGCGTTGCATTGTTTACAAGCTTTATTAGCCTTCTGCGCGCATCTGAGCGAAGCACTCGCTGCAGTATACGGGACGGTCGGTCTTGGGCTCGAAGGGAACCTTTGCCTCACCGCCGCAACGTGCGCAGGTAGCAGTGAAGAACTCACGGGGGCCACGGGCGTTGTTCTTGCGAGCATCACGGCAAGCCTTGCAGCGCTGGGGCTCGTTCTGGAAGCCGCGCTCTGCGTAGAACTCCTGCTCACCGGCGGTGAACACGAACTCGTTGCCGCACTCTTTGCAAACTAAAGTCTTGTCTTCGTACATTGGATTTTACCTCTCTTCGGTTAAATATGCCCCGTGAAAGCCTAACAAATTGTCTGGTTGTAACGCAGGGTCAATGATAGTGGTATACTTCGCCACAGATTGGATTATACATAAACGGGGTTGTTTTGTCAATCCTTTATGAAAGATTTATTTCCAAATTTTTGGGATTTATGCAAATTTACAATAAAATTTTCTTTTAAAGGGTAAATTGGGTCTGACCTTCAAAGGGAATGTGCAAATGTTCATAAGCCAGTGCCGTTACACAGCGCCCTCTGGGGGTGCGGGTCAGGAAGCCCAACTGCATGAGATAAGGTTCGTAAACATCTTCCAATGTAATGGCTTCTTCACCGATGGTGGCAGCCAGGGTTTCCAAGCCCACCGGACCGCCGCCGTAATTGCGGATAATGGCATTTAACATTCTGCGGTCAATGGTGTCAAGTCCCAGTGCGTCCACTTCTAACCGGGACAGGGCCAGGTCGGCGGCCTCTTTGGTGATCACGCCGTCGCCCATGATTTGGGCAAAATCCCGAACCCGGCGCAAAAAACGGTTGGCGATACGGGGGGTGCCGCGGCTGCGGGAGGCGATCTCCATTGCACCCTTCGGATCAATGTCCATGCCCAAAATGGTGGCAGAACGGGTAACGATCCGGGCAAGCTCCTCGTTGGTGTACAGCTCCAGCCGTAGGGAAACGCCGAAGCGGTCCCGCAGGGGGGCAGACAACTGACCGGCACGGGTGGTTGCGCCAACCAGGGTGAACTTAGGCAGATCCAGACGAATGGAGTTGGCAGAAGGGCCTTTTCCCACAATAATGTCAATGGCAAAATCCTCCATTGCGGGGTAAAGAATTTCTTCCACAGCCCGATTCAGCCGGTGAATCTCGTCAATGAACAGAATATCACCGGGGTTCAGGTTGGTCAGAAGTGCCGCCAGATCACCGGGCTTTTCAATGGCAGGACCGGAGGTAACCCGGATATTCACGCCCATTTCGTTGGCTATGACACCTGCCAGGGTGGTTTTACCCAAGCCGGGAGGGCCATACAGCAGGGTGTGATCCAAAGGCTCATTGCGCAGGCGGGCAGCCTCAATGTAAACCGATAAATTTCCCTTTGCCTTTTCCTGACCGGTGTAGTCGCACAGCAATTTGGGCCGCAGACCGATCTCACCGGCATCTTGCGGCGCGTAGGTGGGGGCAATGATCGGTGTATCTAATTCTTGTGAAAATTCAAGGCTCATAAAAACCTCCGTTATAAGGTAGGGCGGGGGCTTGCTTCCGCCCTACAATATTATCCTTTCATCATCATAGCACGCAGTGCGTATCGAACCAATTCCTCGGTGGTGGCGTTGGGGTCTGCACCCTTCAAGGCCATCGCTACCTCAGAAGCAGAATAACCCAGCTCCTGCAGAGCAGCGCTGGCCATTGCAGCAGGACTCCCCTGGGCTGCGGGAGCAGAAAGGGTAGGACCGGAGAAGTCCAGCTCCAAACCGGCACCGCCCATTTTGTCCTTTAGCTCCAAAATGATCCGCTGTGCCAGCTTTTTACCCACACCCTGAGCGGCAGTGAGCAGTTTTTCGTCGCCGGTCATAACGGCCATTGTGAAGTTTTGCGGGCCGGCGGTGAGAATTGCCATCGCGGCCTTGGGGCCAACGCCGTTGACCGTTGTTAAAAGCTCATAGCAACGCTGTTCCTCCCGGTCAATAAAGCCGAAGAGGTCAAAGGCATCTTCCCGAATGGATTCGGTAATATACAATTTTGCAGGCTGGTTCAGCTTCAGTTGGGCTGCCGTATAGGCAGTAACCCGACAGCCGTAGCCAACGCCGCCGCAATCAATGACAGCCAAACCCGGCTCCAAAACAGCAACCGGACCGGAAACATAGTATAACATAATAACCTCCTGCGGAGTGAATTGAAAATTATTGTTTCGTTGTTTTCACAATAGAAGCCAATAGCCTTTCAATTTCTCATTGCCTTGGCAATGAGAGAAGTGGACGATCTGGCATGGCACAGGGCAATGGCGATGGCATCGGCCGCATCGTCTGGTTTGGGCATGGCCTGCAGGCGGAGCAGCCGTTTGGTCATGTCCTGCACCTGATGCTTGGTGGCGTTGCCGTAGCCCACCACAGCCTGCTTTACCTGCATAGGCTTATAGGAAGTAACCTCCAGACCTGCCTGACGGATCGCCAGCAAAATAACCCCCCGGCTTTGGGCAACGCCGATGCCGGTGGTTACGTTCTGACCGAAAAACAGCTCCTCAATGGCAACCGCATCCGGCTTTGCCATTTCCAAAAGCTTTTTCATATCCGCATAAATAATTTCCAGCCGGGCAGAAAAATCCATACCGGCAGGGGTGGTGATCGCTCCGCAATGAAGCAGGGAAAATTGCCCCCGGTCTGCTTCGATCAGACCGAAGCCGGTGATGCCGTAGCCGGGATCAATGCCTAAAATTCGCATTATACCCCACCTCGAAATACATTGATGTAGTACATAACCAGCATCAGTACAAACAGGACCAGCGCCAACCATGCGCCAATGACCTGCCATTTGGGGCGGGGCGTATAACCCTGTTGGGGCTGTTCCGTTTCCAAAATTTCTTCATCCATAATACACACCTCCTTTTTATAATAACACAAATGTTTTAATTTTCAACTTTCAATTTAATTTTTCAGCGCCCATACATATTTTTCTTGCACTTGGAAAAGATACCCTCAAAAGGCG
The DNA here is from genome assembly GCA_045648245.1 of Faecousia sp. Taxonomy (GTDB): domain Bacteria; phylum Bacillota; class Clostridia; order Oscillospirales; family Oscillospiraceae; genus Faecousia. Next base: position 3,467 of record JAZRNS010000093.1, read on the forward strand.
GTGGAGCAATGGAGCAGTTTTCCTGTAAAACAAAAATTATTTCCGGGGCGGGGTCCTTAACCTTTTTAAAAGAGCTGGGCTGTGAGCGCTTGCTGCTGCTTACAGATCCCTATTTTTCAAAAAACGGTACGGTAGATAAAGTGGTGAAGCTTACCGGCGCGCAGCAGGTGAAGATCTTTCAAGAAATACAGCCCGACCCGCCGGTGGAGTTGGTGGCTCAGGCGGCGGCGATAGCCAAAGATTTGCAGCCGGATACCATTATTGCTTTGGGTGGGGGTAGCACTATTGATTGTGCAAAGGCAGTTTTTTGTATTTGCGGCATGTCTGCCCGTATGGTGGCGATCCCCACCACCTCCGGCTCCGGGTCAGAGGTAACGGACTTTGCCATTGTTACCCACGGCGGGGTGAAGCACCCGCTGGTGGACAGCCGGATCCGTCCGGACATTGCTATTTTGGACAGCGATTTGCTGGGGCAGTTGCCGCCCGGCCTGATCGCCGATACGGGCTTTGATGTGCTTTCCCATGCCTTAGAAGCCTATGTGGCAACCGAGGCAAGTGCCATCACCGATGCTTTGGCGCGGGATGCCTTTTCCATTGCCTATGGCTTGCTCCCGGCCTCTTTTGCCGGAAATACCCAGGTGCGGCAGAAGATTCACATGGCGTCCACCATGGCGGGCCTTGCCTTCACCCAAGGGGGATTGGGGCTTTGCCATGCCATGTCCCATGTGCTGGGGGGTGCGTTTCATTTGCCCCATGGGCGGCTGAATGCCATTTTACTGCCTGCGGTCATTGACTGCAACGCCCACGGCGCAGGGGAAAAGTATGCCCGCCTTGCCCGCAGCGCAGGCTTAGGGGGCAGTGCCGATACCATCGCGGTGCGAAACTTGAAAAATGCCCTGATCCGGCTGCGGCGGGAGCTGCGCATGCCCCAAACCCTGCAGCAGGCAGGTGTAGACCCCCGGCAGGTGTGGCACAGAACAAAGGAGCTGGTCAAGGCAGTGCTGGAAGACCCCTGCTGCCGCACGAATCCCATTGCGGTAGAGGATTTTATGGTGCGCAAGATCTTGGAAGAGGTGAGTGGCCGTGTCTGAAACGCTTCGGTCTGTGGGGCTGGATGTGGGGACGACTACCACCCAGCTTATTGTGTCAGAACTGGTGATCGAAAATCAGGCAGCTGGCTTTTCTGTGCCGGAAATGAAGATCACCGGCAGAAAAATTTTATATAAAAGCCCGGTGTATTTCACCCCTATGACCGACAGTACCCATGTGGACGCACAGGGAATTGAAAAAATTGTAGATAAGGAATACGAAAAGGCGGGAATTTGCCGGGAATCGGTAGATACCGGTGCCATCATCATAACCGGCGAGACATCCCGAAAAGAAAATGCAGGGGCGGTGCTAAATGCCCTAAGCAGCTTTGCCGGAGAATTCGTGGTGGCGACAGCCGGACCGGACCTGGAGAGTGTTTTGGCGGCAAAGGGTGCGGGGGCAACAGAGTTTAGCCGCAGTACAGGCAAAACCGTCCTGCATATGGATATTGGCGGCGGCACAAGCAATTTGGCATTGATTCGGGATGGTGAAATCGTGGCAACAGGCTGTTTGAATGTGGGCGGGCGGTTGCTGAAATTTGACGAAACAGGACAAATCACCTATGTTTCACCAGTGCTTGCCGGACTGACAGATTTGAAGGTGGGGGATTTTCCTAAGCTGCACCAGATACAGCAGGTTGCAAAGATGTTGGCAGAAGGCTTGGAAATGGCGGCAGGACTTCGGGAGCCGACCCATCTTCTGCAGCACCTGCGCACAGCGGAGGCGGCGGAAGAATGTCCCAGTCCTCCGGGCGATACGGTAATTTCTTTTTCCGGCGGGGTGGCAGATTGTATCAAGGCGGAACAGCCGCCCTTTGCCTTTGGGGATATGGGGCCTGTTTTGGGACAAGCCATCCGAAATAGCCGCCTTTGCGCCGGGGAATATATTCTGGGAGAGGAGACTATTCGGGCAACGGTGATCGGTGCAGGCAGCCATAGCGCCCAGCTATCCGGAAGCACGGTGTTCTTTCAAAATGTCAATCTTCCCTTAAAAAATCTGCCGGTGGCGGTGTTTACCCGGCAAGAGCAGGAGGCAGAGGATCTTCCGGAACGGATCGTCCGCCGGCTAAGGGAGTTTGATGAAAAAACGGTGGTGCTGTCTATGCCCGGCTACACGGCCCCGTCCTACGGGCAAATTCTCCGTTTGGCGGATAAGATTGCAGAGGCGTTGGCCCAGAAAACGGCATTTTTGTGCTTTCAGGGAGATATGGCAAAGGCCATGGGGCATTGCCTGATGCTTCGGTTAGGGCCGGATATGCCCTGCTTGTGCATTGACCGTGTGCATTTGCAGGCGGGCAGCTTTTTAGATGTGGGGCAGCCGGTAGGACCGGCGTTGCCGGTGGTGATCAAAACATTGATTTTGGAGCGAGGGATCGTATGAGGCTGAAAACAACGTTATCCGGAAAGACATACACATTTCGGGATATTAAGCAAGTATTGGCAAAAGCCAACGAGGAGAAGACCGGCGACAAGCTGGCAGGTTTAAGTGCGCAAACGGCGCAGGAGCGGGTGGCGGCAAAGGTGGTGCTCTCTGCCCTGACCCTTGCGGATCTGCGGGAGAACCCGGCTGTGCCTTACGAACAGGACGAGGTTACCCGGATCATTCAGGACGATGTGAATGAAACGGTTTACCAAAAGATTCGAAATTGGACGGTGGCGGAATTGCGGGAGTGGATCTTGCAGGAGGACACCACCGGCGCAGACATCCGCAAGCTCAGCCGGGGCTTGACGGCGGAAATGGTGGCAGCGGTAGCAAAGCTTATGAGCAACTTGGATTTGATCTATGCCGCCAATAAGATCACCGTAACCGCCCATTGCAATACCACCATCGGCTTGCCGGGGACCCTGTCTTGCCGTCTGCAGCCCAACCATACCACCGATGACCCGGAGGGCATTACCGCCAGCACATTGGAGGGCCTGAGCTTTGGTGCAGGGGATGCGGTGATCGGTCTGAATCCGGTTACAGATTCCCCGGAGCAGGTAGGAAAAATTCTGCGGCGGTTTCAGGAAATTAAGGAGCATTGGGAAATTCCCACCCAAATTTGTGTCCTTGCCCATGTAACGGCACAGATGAAGGCGGTCAGGGAAGGGGCGCCTTGCGACCTGATCTTCCAGTCCATCGCCGGCAGCCAAAAGGGAAATGAGGCCTTCGGGTTTAATGCCCAAACCTTGCAGGAAGCAAGAGATATGCTGCTGCGGGACGGCACGGCAGAAGGTCCTAATGTGATGTATTTTGAAACAGGACAGGGCTCTGAGTTGTCCTCCAATGCCCATTTTGACACCGATCAGGTAACCATGGAGGCCCGGTGCTATGGCTTTGCCAAGCGATTCCAGCCCTTTCTGGTAAATACGGTGGTTGGCTTTATCGGGCCGGAGTATCTGTACGATGCCCGTCAGGTTACCAGAGCCGGTCTTGAGGATCATTTTATGGGGAAACTCACCGGTATTTCCATGGGCTGCGACTGCTGCTACACCAACCACATGAAGGCAGATCAGAACGACATTGAAAACTTAGCCACCCTGTTGACCGTGGCTGGCTGCAACTACTTCATGGGAATCCCCCACGGCGATGATATTATGCTCAACTACCAAACCACCGGCTTCCGGGAAACTGCGGCATTGCGGGAGCTGACCGGCAAAACAGCCATACCCGAGTTCCAGCGGTGGCTGGAGAAAATGGGGTTTGTGGAAAACGGAAGACTGACCCAAAAGGCCGGCGACGGCTCAAGCTTGCTGTTTTAGAGAAATTTCTGTTTGTCGGTATGTTCCCCAAACACATCAACACCCCGTAGGGGCGACCTGTGGTCGCCCGCGGGCGGTCGCAGACCGCCCCTACACCCCAATAAACAGAAATTTGACTCTTTATTGAGATAAGGAGAAACCATATGAACAAACAAGAACTATCTGCAATGGTGGCGGATATTTTGAAGTCTATGGGGCAGGAGCCTATGGTCAAGGCCAGCGACTACAAGCCCGCTGACCCCGGCCCGCAGGCGGCCAATACCCATTATCAGGACGGAGACTTTGTAGAAGATGTGTCTGCCCTGGATTTGCGAAAGCTGTATCTGGTAGACCAGCCGGCAGCGGCAGAAGACTACCGCCGCCTGAAGGAAAAAACACCGGCGCGGCTGGGCAGTGGCAAGGCAGGTGCCCGGTATAAGACCTTGACCATGCTCCGGTTTCGGGCAGACCATGCCCAAGCACAGGATGCGGTTTTTTCCCAGATTCCCGAGGATTTTGCCCAAAAGAACGACCTGCTTGCCCTGCAGACCCGCTGCCGGGATAAGGACGAATATTTGACCCGACCGGATTTGGGGCGGTGCTTTGACGAAGAGAATCAAAAGCTTCTGCGCAATGCCATTTCCCAAAAGCCCCGGGTGCAGATCGTTATTGGGGACGGATTGTCTTCAGCAGCAATTTTGGCCAATGCCATGGACTGCGCCCAGGCCATCCGGGATGGCTTGAAGGTGCGGGGCATCGATACAGGCAAAGGCGTATTTGTGCGCTATTGCCGGGTCGGCGCAGGAGACGCGGTGGGGGATGTAACCGGTTGTGAAGTGGTGTGCGTGCTGGTGGGAGAGCGGCCCGGTCTGGTAACAGACAAGAGTATGTCTGCCTATATCACTTATAACCCCCACACCGGTATTTCTGAGTCCAGCCGCACAGTGGTTTCCAACATCCATGCCCAAGGCACACCGGCGGTGGAGGCCGGTGCCCATGTGGCAGAATTGATCGAAAAGATCCTTAAGCGGAAGGTCTCCGGCGTGGCGTTGCATTTGGAGGAGGCATTATGATCCCGGTGAAGGTGCTGGCGGTGCAGTATTTGACCAGCGCACCGGAGACACTTTGTAAGGCTTTGGGCGCGCCAAAGGGGTATCCCTGTTTGGGTCTGCTCACCACCGATTCAGACGATGCCACCTATATTGCCTTAGACGAGGCAACCAAAGCGGCACAGGTGCAGGTGTGCTACAGCCGCAGCTTTTATGCCGGAGCAGCCAATGCCACCACCCCCAATGCTGGGGAGGTGATCGGTGTGCTGGCAGGTAAAACCCCGGGTGCAGTGCGCAGCGGCATGGCGGCCGCCTTGGCGGCGTTGGAAAGAATCGGCTTTTCGGAAAGCAATGGCGTACCCTATTTGGCTTATACCGTCAGCCGCACCGGCTCATATCTGGCAAAGGAAGCAGGGGTTGCAGAGGGGACACCCCTTGCCTATCTCATTGCCCCGCCCTTAGAGAGTATGGTTGCCATGGATGCGGCCCTGAAGGCAGCAGATACAAAGTTATGTAAACTATATGCACCCCCCAGCGAGACCAATTTTGGCGGGGGCTTGCTTAGTGGGACACAGTCGGCATGCCAGGCTGCCTGCGATGCCTTTGCCCGGGCAGTTGCAGAAGTAGCAAGAAACCCAAGAAATTAATAAAGTCTAATTTCTGCTTGACGGTATGTAGGGCGGGGGCTTGCTCCCGTCGTTACCGCACCATCAACCTGTAGGGGCGACCTGTGGTCGCCCGCGGGCGGTCGCAGACCGCCCCTACACCCCGATAAACAGAAATTTGACCGGAAAGGAGTGGTTGTTTGGAATTAGATAAAGACTTACAGGCGCGGCAGGAGGCGCGCGCCCTTGCAAAACAGGCAGAAGCGGCACAGCAAATCCTGCTGCGTATGGAACAAAGTCAGTTGGATCAGATCGTGGAAGCGATTGCCCGGGCTTTTTCCAAAGCGGCGGTGGAGCTGGCGGAGCTGGCTGTGCATGAGACCGGTTTTGGCAATGTGGAGGACAAAACCCGAAAGAATGAGTTTGCCTCCAAGGATGTTGCCAAGGCAGTACGGCACATGAAAACCGTAGGCGTATTAAAAGAGGATACGGAGGAAAAACTATGGGAGGTAGGTGTTCCGGTAGGTGTGATCTGCGGCATTGTACCCAGCACAAATCCCACCTCTACGGTTTGCTATAAAGCAATGATTGCCCTGAAAGCGGGCAACAGCATCGTGTTTTCGCCCCATCCCAAGGCACTGATGTGTACTTTGCGGGCAACCCAAATCGTAGCCCAAGCGGCCCGGGAGGCGGGCGCACCGGAGGGGGCAGTAAGCTGTCTGTCCTTTGGTGCTATGGCAGGCTGTCAGGAGCTGATGGCAGCACCGCAAGTGCGGCTGATATTGGCAACCGGCGGCCCGGCAATGGTGAAAAGTGCCTATTCTTCCGGAAAGCCGGCCATTGGCGTAGGTGCGGGCAACGGTCCTGCCTATATCCACCCCACAGCGGATATCCCCAAGGCATTGCAGGATATCCTGCGCTCCAAGACCTTCGATAACGGCACGGTCTGCGCTTCAGAGCAGAGCATTATCATAGAGCGCAAGCTGGAGAAGCAGGTGCGCCAAACGGCAGAGGGTATGGGGTACTATTTCATGGATACCCAGCAGGCAAATCAGCTTGCAAAGCATCTGTTCCGCCCTACCGGTGCCCTAAATCCCGCGGTTGTGGGGCGCAGTGCTACTCACCTTGCCCAAATGGCGGGATTCGCTGTGCCGAAGGATACAAAAATTCTGGTAGCAAGGGAAGAAGAGGCCGGTCCTACCCGACCCTATTCCATGGAAAAGCTTTGCCCGGTGCTGGCTTTTTATGTGATGGACAGCGAGGATGCGGTCCTAAACAAGGTGATGCAGGTGCTGTCCCATGAGGGAAGTGGACACACCTTCTCCATTCATGCACAGGATCAGGCGGTGGTGCGGAAATTTGCTTTGCAGGTTCCGGTCTCCCGGTTTTTGGTGAATACACCCTCTGCTCTGGGTGGCATCGGTGCAGAAACGGGTCTGTTCCCGGCGCTGACCCTGGGCTGCGGTGCTATCGGCGGCAGCAGCTCCTCCAACAATATTTCCCCCATGGATCTAATCAATATTCGCCGTGTGGCATGGGGCAAGGAGACACACCCCTGTTGCGACGAAAGTCTGGTGGATATCCTAACTGCAAGAATTCTCGAAAGACTGAAATAGCGCAATAGTAGGGCGTGGGCTTGCTCCCGCCGCAAAATGGACAATTGTGGGAATAGATGTTTCGGCGGGAGCAAGCCCCCGCCCTACAATGAAATTTTAGCAGAACGAAAGGAAGTTAAATTATGGACACAAATTCTTTGGGTATGATCGAATGTAAGGGCTTGGTCGGTGCAATCGAGGCGGCAGATGCTATGGTGAAATCTGCCAATGTTCAGCTGGTGGGCAAGGAGCAGGTAGGCGGCGGTCTGGTTACCGTTATGGTAAGAGGCGATGTGGGCGCAGTGAAAGCGGCTACCGATGCCGGCGCTGCGGCAGCAGAAAAGGTGGGCGAATTGGTGTCTGTCCATGTGATCGCCCGCCCCCATACCGAGGTGGATGCCATTTTGCCCCACGGCAGATTGAATCAGCAGGGCATGGATAAGGCGAAATAATGCTTTATAATAAGCAGGCAGTTTGTGAGAATCTGCGCAATCGGGACGGAAAACGGGTCTTCTTTTTGGCGGCCGGCGATCAATTGACCTCCGATGCCAGAGATTTTTTACTCCGGCAGCGCATTGAAATTTTGCCCGCAGAGCAGGCAAAGCCCGAGCGCTACGCCCTGCTTAACGGCGGGTATATGGAGGAAAAACCGGAGCATTGGACCCACTTAAACGGCAATACCCTTGTGCCAAAGACCCACCCCAGGATCCGTTTTCGGGGCACAATGGACACATTGGAATCAGAGCTTCTGCTATGCGGGCAGGCTTCCAGCAAGAGATCCCAGATCCAGCAGGTGTTGACCCTTGCCCGCAATTTGGTGCGCTGGGAGGTGCTGGACGAGCCGGTGGCGGAGGAAAGCCTGTGCGGCATGACCATGGACGAGCTTCGCCGCCGCTCCCATCGGCCGCAGGATTTTTATGGACAGCCCCATTTTATGCCCGCCATGGAAGACAGCAGGGAAATTTTACAGCTCAATCGCGCCCGTTGCGCTGCCCGGGCGGCAGAATTGGCGGCGGCGGAGGCATTTACCGATCAAGAAGGAAATCTGATTCGGCAGGATATCTTGCGGGCATTAAATCGCATTAGCAGTATGCTGTATTTATTGATGATCGAGTTAAAAGTGGAGTGATAGTATGGATTTGGATGCGCTGACCGAGGCAGTAGCGAAGCGGCTGTTTGTGCAGCTGGAGGCCTCCGGACGCCATGTGCATGTAACAAAGGAGCAGGCAAAGATCCTGTTTGGACACGCGCTGACGGAAAAACGCCCCCTTTCCCAGCCGGGGCAGTTTTTATCCAATGAGCGGGTACGGATCGTAGGGCAGAAGGGTGTCTTTGAGAATGTGGCGGTTTTAGGACCGGAGCGGGAAGAGGGTCAGGTGGAAATATCCATGACCGACGCCAAGCACTTGGGGGTACAGCCGCCGGTGCGCCTGTCCGGTCAGCTTGTCAAAACTCCGGGCATTCGCCTGGAAGGACCTTGTGGCAATGTGGATCTGGAACGGGGTGTGATCGTTGCCCAGCGGCATATCCACATGCATCCGGAGGATGCTAAGGCTATGGGTCTTGCAGACAAGCAGATGGTGCGGGTGCAGACCTTTACCGACCGTCCGGTAACCCTCCATTCGGTGATGGTGCGGGTGCGGCCGGATTTTCAAACCCGTGTGCATTTGGATTACGATGAAGCCAACGCCATTGGTTTTCAGGAAGGCGACCTGGGGAGGATTTTGTCATGAGCCGGGCATTGCTCATCGGCGCAGAACCGGACAGACCCTTAGGCTACACCTATGTGCAGGAGCAGCCCTATGATGCGGTGGTGATCGGGTCGTTGACCCTTTCCCAGACCCTGCACTTTTCCTGCGAGGCGGCATTGCAGGCATTGGCAGAGGGAAAGAGTGTGGTGCTGTACACACCGGGATTGCCAACCGCGCCCCGAAACCGTGCGCTGGCGGCATCTCTGGCAGAGAAGCACCGGCAGATGAAAAGCTGGGGCATTTTATTTACAGACGGCGGGCAGAAACGGCTTATCACCGCCCAGGAGGCACAGAAAATGCTTGCTTGCGGAGCGGTGCCGGCACCGGGTGCGGTCATGACACCCTTGGCAAAAGAAATACTGGAGGGGAGAGAGGGGAGCGCTGCCGGTGGCAGATGAAGCGACCCGAACGAGTGGCCCCGGTCGACAGATGAGGAAGGCTTTTTAAAGCCAACGAAGATGTCGGGCACCCCAACAGGATGAATGTTGTCGACTTAGGAGGAAATATGAAAATAGGAACAGTAACCGGTTCAGTATGGTCCAGCCGAAAGGCGTCCTGTCTGATGGGGCAGACCTTTTTGGTAGTGGATACCCCGGAAGGGAAAGTGGTAGCGGCTGACCAGGTAGGGGCAGGCACGGGAGATCAGGTCTTGCTGGTAACAGGAACTGTGGCATCCCGCTTTTGCATGGAAGCGCCGGTAGATGCGGCAGTGGTGGCCATTTTAGATAATAACGGACAGAAAATGCATAATGCATAATACAAAATGGATGGAATGGGGGCGCTAGGATGTCTGCACAGGAATTTTTGATCATGCTCATGGCGATCGCGGCTGTGGCAGGTGCCTTGGATCGGATCTTGGGCAACCGGTTTGGGTTGGGGCAGGAATTTGACAATGGCATTTTGGCTATGGGTTCTTTGGCACTGGCAATGGTGGGAATCATTTGCTTTGCACCGGTGCTGGCAAATTTGCTGCGCCCGGTAATCGTTCCGGTGTTCCGGTTTTTGGGTGCAGACCCGGCTATGTTTGCCGGCACGATTTTGGCCTGCGATATGGGCGGCGGCGCGCTGGCACAGCAGTTGACAGAAAATCCCCAGGCGGCGTTGTTTGGCGGCGTTTTGTGCGGCAGCATGTTGGGCGCTACCATTGTGTTTACCATTCCCGTTGCCTTGGGTATTTTGCCTCAGGAGGACCACCCGGCGCTGGCAAAGGGTGTGCTTTGCGGTATTGTAACCATTCCTGTAGGCCTACTGTTTGGCGGCTTGGTGTCCGGATTTTCTTTAGGCATGATCCTAAGAAATCTTGTGCCCATCGTGCTGATCGCGGCGCTGATCGCCTTGGGTCTTTGGAAAGCGGAAAGGGCAATGATCAAAGGGTTTCAGATCTTCGGCAAGGGCGTTTTGATTATGATCACCGTGGGCTTGGCGGCAGCGATTTTTCAAAGTTTAACAGGTATTGTGCTAATTCCGGGACTGGCGCCCATTGAGGAAGGATTTCAAACTGTGGGTGCTATTGCCATTGTGCTTGCCGGTGCATTTCCGCTGGTGTTTATTTTGACCAAGGCGTTGCGCAAGCCCCTTATGAAGCTGGGTAAAACCTTGGGGATCAACGAAACAGCCGCAGGCGGTCTGGTTGCTACCCTTGCCAATTCCATTGCCACCTTCGGCATGGTTAAGGATATGGACAGGCGGGGAAAGATCGTCAATATTGCCTTTGCAGTGTCTGCGGCTTTTGTTTTTGGCGACCATTTGGGATTTACGGCAGGGTTTTCACCGGAGATCTTGCCCGGTGTGATCGTGGGTAAGCTGGCAGGGGGCGCAAGCGCCATAGCCGTGGCCCTGTGGCTCACAAAAAAAGAAGCAGGGTAAATTTCTGTTTGATGGGGTGTAGGGGCGGTCTGCGACCGCCCGCGGGCGACCTGCGGTCGCCCCTACGGGTTGTCGGTGTGTTTCCCAAACACACCGACAAACGGAAAATTGTCGTTGACAAATCCTTGTCCCGTGGGCTATAATGCTCCTATATATTGGAAAAGGCTGAGAACAGGAGAGTAGGCTGCCGAAAACCTTCAGAGAGCCCCGGTTGGTGGAAAGGGGCAGGCAGGAAGCAGCAGAACATGGCCTGGGAGCTGAAATGTCGATAGGTAGGCATTTTCGGGTGCGCCCGTCATCGCGCAAACGAGGTGTGTGCAAAAAAGAAGGAGATTGCCACGCCGGTGCGTACACCGGCTCGCAATGACACTTTTTTATCACACATAAATCAAGGTGGTACCACGGTAGATCCTATCGTCCTTGCTGTATGCAAGGGCGATTTTATTTTTTATTTCGTAGGGCGGAGGCTTGCTTCCGCCGAACGAGTTGGAGGTATTTTATGAGCAAAGGCAATTATTACATCACAACCCCCATTTATTACCCTTCTGCAAAGCTGCACATCGGCCACACCTACTGCACGGTGGCAACCGATGCCATGGCACGCTATAAGCGGCTGCAGGGTTATAATGTGAAGTTCCTCACCGGCACCGATGAGCACGGTCAGAAGATCGAGGACAAGGCAAAGGAAGCGGGCGTTACACCCCAGCAGTTTGTGGATGGAATCGTTACCGGTGAGGGTGGCGTGCTGGATCTGTGGAAGCTGATGAACATTTCTTATGACCGGTTTATCCGCACCACCGACGATTACCATGTAGCTGCCATTCAGAAGATATTTAAGAAGATGTACGAAAATGGGGACATCTACAAGGGTAAGTATACCGGCAAGTACTGCAAGCCCTGCGAAAGCTTTTGGACTGAGAGCCAGCTGGTAGACGGCAAGTGTCCCGACTGCGGCAGAGAGGTGCAGGACGCAGAAGAGGAAGCCTACTTCTTCCGACTGAGCAAGTATGCAGACCGGATTCAGGATCTTTTGGAGAACACCGATTTTCTGGAGCCCCGCAGCCGTGTGCACGAAATGGTCAACAACTTCATTAAGCCCGGCCTGGAGGATCTTTGCGTTTCCCGTACCAGCTTTACCTGGGGCGTGCCTGTGGATTTCGATCCCGGCCATGTGGTATATGTTTGGATCGATGCGCTGTTTAACTACATGACCGCTTTGGGCTTTGAGAACGACAAGTATAACGACCTTGCGGACTTCTGGCCTGCAGATGTGCATTTTGTGGGCAAGGGGATCGTCCGGTTCCATTCCATCATTTGGCCCGCAATGCTTATGAGCCTGGATCTGCCTCTTCCCAAGAAGGTTTTTGGCCATGGCTGGCTGCTGCTGGATGGGGGTAAGATGTCTAAGTCCAAGGGCAATGTGGTGGACCCCTATATTTTGGCAGAGCGCTTTGGCGTGGATGCCTTGCGTTTCTTCCTGCTGCGTTCCTTCCCCTTCGGCTCTGACGGAAACTTCTCCAACGAGCTGCTGATCTCCACCATTAACACTGACCTAGCCAACGACTTGGGCAACCTGGTGTCCCGTACCGTTGCCATGGCACAGAAGTACTTCGGGGAGAAGCTGCCTGCAGATCAGCTTGCAGACGAAGCAATGGATGCCGAGCTGGTGGCAATGGTATCCGGTCTGCGGGATAGCTACGAAAAGCAGATGGAAGGCTATGCATTCCAAAATGCGCTGGCAGATATTTTTAAGGTGATTTCCCGCGCCAATAAGTATATTGACGAGAACGCACCCTGGGTGCTGGCAAAGGACGAAAGCAAGCATCCCCGCCTTGCAAAAGTTTTGTACAATCTGTTGGAGACAGTGCGTATCTGCGCCGGTCTGCTGACTCCCTTTATGCCTGCCACCAGTGCTGAAATTGCTGTGCGTTTGGGCGGTGTGCCTATGGATTGGGATAGCCTGAATGTATTTGGCAAGCTGAATCCTGAGGTGGCAACGGTAAACGGTGCTGCCCTGTTCCCCAGAATCGATATGGAAAAGGAGCTGGCTGCTTTGGAGGAGCTTAGTAAGCCTAAGTCTGACATTGAAATTGAGCCCTACGCAGAGGAAGATGTGGACTTCGACACCTTTTGTAAGTCCGATTTCCGTGCGGTGAAGGTCAAGGATTGCCAAAATGTGAAGAAGAGTGATAAGCTGCTGCAATTTACTTTGGACGACGGCACCGGCACAGACCGTCAGATCCTTTCTGGCATCGCCAAATTCTATAAGCCTGAGGAGTTGATTGGTAAGACTTTGGTTGCGATCACCAATCTGCCGCCCCGGAAAATGATGGGCAGAGAATCCTGTGGCATGCTGCTCAGCGCAGTTCACACCGAAAAGGGTGAAGAAAAGCTGAATCTCATTATGCTGGACGACGCGATCCCCGCCGGCGCAAAGCTGTGCTAATCAAAAAGCGGCAAGGTGAGCCTTGCCGCTTTTTTTGAAAAATGAAAGTTGAAAAATGAAAATTAGGAGCGCCTTCAAATTTCCGGGTCATTGCGAACCAGTGCGCACACTGGTGTGGCAATCTCCTGCAAAATACGATGGAGATTCCTACGTCGCTACGCTCCTCAGAATGACCGATTAGCGGGGTCATTGCGAAGGTGCGTTAGCGCCTGTGGCAATCTCATACAAGCCTTGTACCGACAGATTGCCACAACCGGTGATAGAAAACCACCGCCCTTCATTAAGAAAAAACTGTTGCAAGACAAAAGTTTTGCAACAGTTTTTTATTATTGGTTTGCCACAAAACGCACCACATCATTGGGGGTGCAATCCAGGATGACACAAATCTTTTCCAGCGTCAAAAGCGTAATGTTGTTTCCTTTTTTGATTGCGTCTAAAGTTTTGTTGTCAATACCGGCTTTCAGAAGACGGTATTGTGATATTTCTTTGCGGCGCATAGTTTCCCACATAGGACTATAATCCAACACAGTCTTCACTGCCTTTCTGTCTTTTCAAAAACATTATAGACAAAAACCCACAAATGCAGTATTGTGGAGATAAGCACAATAAGTTATAATGAGATCAAAGAAAGGAAAGATGCTTATGGATGGGAAGGTATCCAATCTGTATAAATTGCCGGATATTGAAAAATATGAAGATCTTTGTCTGTTGACATTAAGTGAGCGTTGCGCTGCGCTGGAGGAACAAGTTTATAAAATAGCCAAGGATTTGCCGGGCAAAAAGCGCATGATTATTGAGGATTATATCAGCACGCGAAGTGATTTGGAGCTGGAAACGGTGAAGACATCATTGCGGTGGGGGAAAAGGCATTATAAATAGCAGGGGGGCGTTTTATATAAAAAATATCCCTTTTCTTTTTCGACCATATGTGCTATAATAGATCCATCAAGCTAGACGGAGGGATCAAAATGCCAAGAACCAGCAATAAAGCAGAGCTTATTTTGGAGTTTGTCAATCAGTTCGTGCAGGAAAACGGCTTTGCACCCTCTGTGCGGGAGATCGGCGCGGCAGTAGGTCTGCGTTCCACGGCATCTGTGAGCTATCAGCTCAAGCAGCTGCAGGAAAAGGGTCTGCTTTCTGTGCCCAGCCAAAAAGGGCGCAAACGCGCCATTGCTACCACCCAGCGCCCCGGTCAGATTCCGGTGATCGGTGTGGTTACGGCAGGCGTGCCGATTTTGGCTTTTGAAAATCAGGAGGGTACCATGCCCTGGGAGGGCGACCCCGGCTGTTTTGCCCTGCGGGTTCGGGGCGACAGTATGATGAACGCCGGTATTTTAGACGGGGATAAGGTCGTGGTTCGCCCCCAGCAAACCGCAAATGACGGACAGATCGTGGTTGCCCGCATTGGGGACGAAGCAACGGTCAAGCGCCTGCGGCGCAGAGATGGAAAAGTATGGCTCATGCCCGAAAACGACGCCTATACACCCATTGACGGCAGCGAAGCGGAGCTGATCGGACTTGTAAAAGCGGTTGTAAGAGAATACTAAGCGCACGCTGTAATTGCCTTTCTTTGACAATTACGGCGTGTTTTTATACAAAACATAGGAACAAAGTGCTGAAAATGGAAAAAATTGAATAAAAATAAGCAAAACTGTTTACATTTGGAAACAGATGTGTTAGAATATTTGCGCCTTTAGAAGTATTGCAAAAAAAGAAACAAGACAGCCGGCGGCTGTCAAACAATTGAAAGGAGATTTTTCAATGGCACATAAGTATGTTTATCTGTTCACCGAAGGCGACGGTTCTATGCGCGAGCTTCTGGGTGGTAAGGGTGCGAACTTGGCAGAAATGACCAAGATCGGCTTACCTGTTCCCCAGGGCTTTACTATTTCTACCGAGGCCTGCACCCAGTACTATGAAGACGGCCGTATGATCAACGATGAGATCAAGGCACAGATCATGGAGTACGTAGAAAAGATGGAGGGCATCACCGGCAAGAAGTTTGGCGATCTGAATAACCCTCTGCTGGTTTCTGTTCGCTCCGGCGCCCGTGCTTCCATGCCCGGCATGATGGACACCATTTTGAACGTGGGTCTGAATGAGGAAGTTGTTGAGGTTATGGCAGCTCGTTCCGGCAACCCTCGGTGGGCTTGGGACTGCTATCGCCGCTTTATCCAGATGTATTCCGACGTCGTTATGGAAGTGGGTAAGAAGTACTTCGAAGTCCTGATCGACGAGATGAAGGAAAAGAAGGGTGTTACCCAGGACGTTGAGCTGACTGCTGAAGACCTGAAGGAGCTGGCTGGCCAGTTCAAGGCTGAGTACAAGGCAAAGCTGGGCACGGACTTCCCCTCCGATCCCAAGGAGCAGCTCATGGGCGCTATCCAGGCTGTTTTCCGCAGCTGGGACAACCCCCGTGCAAACATCTACCGTCGTGAGAACGACATTCCCTATTCCTGGGGTACTGCAGTTAACGTTCAGTCCATGGCTTTTGGTAACATGGGCGATGATTGCGGCACAGGCGTTGCCTTTACCCGCGACCCCGCTACCGGTAAGCCCGGTCTGATGGGTGAGTTCCTGACCAATGCACAGGGCGAAGACGTTGTTGCCGGTGTTCGTACACCCATGCCCATCTCTGAGATGGCTGACAAGTTCCCCGAGGCATTTGCACAGTTTACAAAGGTCTGCCAGATTCTGGAGGACCACTACCGGGATATGCAGGACATGGAGTTCACCGTTGAAAACGGCAAGCTCTACATGCTGCAGACCCGTAACGGCAAGCGTACCGCTCCTGCTGCTCTGAAGATCGCTTGCGATCTGGTTGACGAGGGCATGATCGATAAGAAGAAGGCCGTTGCTATGATCGATCCCCGTAACCTGGACACTCTGCTCCATCCCCAGTTCGATGCAAAGGCTCTGAAGGCAGCAAAGCCCATCGGCAAGGCTCTGCCTGCTTCCCCCGGCGCTGCTTGCGGTAAGATCGTCTTCACCGCTGAGGACGCAAAGGCTTGGGCTGAGCGCGGCGAAAAGGTTGTTCTGGTTCGTCTGGAAACTTCCCCCGAGGACATCGAGGGCATGATGGCAGCACAGGGCATCCTGACTGTTCGTGGCGGTATGACCTCCCACGCAGCCGTTGTTGCCCGTGGTATGGGTACCTGCTGCGTTTCCGGCTGCACCGAGATCAATATGGACGAGGACAACAAGGTGTTTACTCTGGACGGCAAGACCTTCCATGAGGGCGACGAGCTGTCCCTGGACGGTTCTACCGGTAACATCTATGCTGGCCTGATCCCCACAAAGGATGCTGAAATCGCCGGTGAGTTTGGCCGCATTATGGCTTGGGCTGACGAGTACCGCAGCCTGAAGGTCCGCACCAATGCTGACTCCCCCCGTGATGCCATCAAGGCTCGCGAGCTGGGTGCAGAAGGCATCGGCCTGTGCCGTACCG
>JAZRNS010000094.1:0-4143 GCA_045648245.1 Faecousia sp.
AGCAGGCTCGTTTCTTGCCGACCGCGGCACACGCTGCGCTTTCGCTCCTCCCGCCACCGGCGGCGCTCAAGCTCGCGTCCCGCAAAGACGTGGAGGTACGATAGCTGGTTGCAATGTCGGCAACAGACCGATAAACAGAAATTTAAAAGTTTGGCGATGTAGACATAAACAGCGAAACATGTCCTATGGAATATTGACTTTGGTTTTAGGTGTAGATAAAATTATAGTGTCAGTTAATATGCCTGTTATCAGGTAAATTTTAATAGAGAGGACAAATTGAAAATGAATAGAGGATTTTACACAGCACTGGGAACACCTTTGGACAAAAACGGTAATTTCTGCCCGGAGAGTATGGCTCTGCAGATCGAGCAGCAGATCGAAGCCGGTGCTTCAGGCCTGCTGGTGATGGGCTCTATGGGCCAAATGACCTATCTGAAAAACTCCGAATACGCCAAGGTAGCCGCCTGTAGCGCAGAGGCTGCAAAAGGCCGTGTACCGGTGCTGGTAGGCGTTACAGATGTATCCATCCACCGGGTCATGGACCGGGTAGCAGCGCTGGATGGCATTAACGGAATTGACGGCATTGTATCCACTGTGCCTTATTACAGTGCCTGCACACAGGATGATATTTACACCTTCTACAACGAGATCGCAAACCGTTCCGGCAGAGATACCTATCTGTATGATCTGGCTGTGATCACCAAGACGGCTACTGCACCGGCAACTGTCAAGAAGCTCTGGAAGAATCCTAAAATCAAAGGCATCAAGTCCGGCAATCTGGTAACCCACAGAGTCCTGATGCGGGATGAGGAAAAGCCTGCTGACTTTATGCAGATGTTCAGCAACATTGACGAGTTTGACATTGCCTACAACTATGGCATTGATAAGAATTTGGACGGTATGTTCTCCTGCGTTCCCAAGACCTCCAAGAAGATGTATGCAGCATTGGCAGCAGGCGATATGGAAACTGCCGGCAAGGCGCTGGATGACATTTTGGCGCTGCGGGATCTGTTTATCACCACGGGAAATCTGATGATGGCATATACCCATGCTATGAACCTGCTGGGATGCGGTGGCATCTTCGGTTTTGATTACCATACCGATATTCCTGATGCGCAGAAGGAGCGGGTAACCGCAGCAATGAAGGCTTTGGGAGAGATTTGATATGATTTCTTGCACAGAATTTATTCCGGCATATAGTGAACTTTTTAAATATCTCCATAACCTTTATGGTTATGAAGAAGTGCAAAAATTTTGGACATATCTTTTTAAGCCGGATGGAAAGGGAATTCCCCTGATCAATTTTCTGAAAAAAGACGGCTTAAAGGGCGCTTGGGATTACTGGTCCGGCACACTGTCAGAGGAATCTGCAGATGTAACCCGGATTATGAACCTGAAGGAAGGCTGGATCAAGGGCATTATGCACTACTGTCCCTCCAAGGGGCGGTTGCTGCAGTTGAAGGACGAGATCGGCATTGATCCCTATCCCCATTATTGCGACCATTGTGATTATTATCGCGCCGCCTTGGAAGAATGTGGCTTTAGCTGGTTCTATGATTTCACAGAGGTGGACCGGGCTTCTTGCTCCAGTGTCATTTATGACCCGAAGGTATTCAAGGGCGTAATGACAATGGATGAAGATACGGTTGTGCTGGAGTATAAATCCAGCCAGCTGGAGTACTACCACCCGGATTTCCATAGCAGTATGAATATGGGTATCGAGTATCTGGGTAAAAATTACGGTGTGGATGCAGTGAAGGAATATCTGGAAATCTACACCCGCAATGTTTATAAGAAAGTAATTGAGGATATTCAGAGCAGAGGGCTTTCTGCCATTGCGGATAAGATCCGGGAAACCTACAAACTGGAAAAGGCAGAGGATGTGCTGACCATCAATCAGGCAGAAAATACGCTGGAAGTAAAAGTTGCCGCCTGCCCTGCGGTTACCCACCTGCATAACACCGGTAGAGAAGTGTCCAAATGGTTCCGCTACACCACCGAAACGGTTATGGAAGTGCTGGCAAAGGCGGCAGATTGCACCTTTACGATGGAAGCCTATGATGATGCTACCGGCGCGGCAACGTATTGCTTTTGCAAGAAATGAGGAAATCTTATGAATCCAATTAGAATAGGAAACGACCGAGAGCTTTTCTGGGACGATTATCTCGTCGACACCGCCCAAACAAATGCCTACCTAAAGCAGCATTCGCCTGTTGCCCGGGAAATCGTCAGATCCTTTGAGGAGCCTTGGGAGGGTGATAGCGGTAGCTTTTATCATATCGTAAAAATGGAAGAAGGCTACCGGATGTATTACATCATCCGCAATATGTTCACCGACGATGGAAAAGATCTGGAAAAGCACAAAATGCGTATCAACTGCTTAGAAAGCAAGGATGGTATCCATTGGACAGCTCCCCAGCTGAATATCCGCCCCTTTGATGAACATAAAACAAATACCCTCTTAGACGGTAGCGATGCCTTTACATTTGATAATTTCTATGTATTCATAGACGAAAATCCTGACTGCCCTCCGGAGGAGAAGTTCAAGGCTACCTCCCGCATTGATCGCAGCGGCTATCTGTGGTGCTGGGTTAGTGCAGACGGCATCCATTGGAAAAAGGGCTGGGCAATGACCAACCGTGGCACATTTGATACTCTGAATGTGGCGTTCTGGTCTCCGGAGCATAACAAGTATTTCTGCTTCATAAGAGGCTTCCATGATATGTTTGGTCCCAATGAATGGGATGGTCTTCGGGATGTCCGTGTGATCACCTCCGATGATTTCCATAATTGGTCTGACCCTGAGATGCTGGACTTTGGCAGCAGTTCAGAAGATTATGAGATGTATACCAACGCCATCCATCGCTATCCCCGGGCACCCCATATGATGATCGGATTCCCCAGCCGCTATATTGAGCGAATGGAGTGGACACCCAATTACGACCAGCTTCCCGACCCGGAGGGCCGCAAGGACCGCATGAAGATCTTGCCCCGTTTGGGTCTTGCAATGACCGACTGCGTAATCATGACCTCCCGGGACGGCTACCACTGGAAACGAGGCGACGAGGCTTGGGTAGATCCCGGTATAGAAGCATCCTACAACTGGCAGTACGGCAACTGCTATCCTTCCGTAGGACTGATTGAAACACCTTCGGATATTCCCGGTGCGCCTAATGAGTATTCTCTGTATATGGGCGAAGGTCCTTGGGGTAAGCAGCCTATGTATTTGCGCCGCTATACCATCCGTATGGACGGCTTCCGTTCCTATCGGGCAGACAACGCCCCCTGTACCCTCACAACAAAACCGATTTTGTACGAAGGCGGTAATCTCCACCTGAATTTTTCCACCTCAGCTAAGGGTTACATTTATGTAACTATGCGCAGTCGGGAGGAAAGAACCACTTTCCGTGAGATCCGTTCCTGTGAGATCTTCGGCAATTCTTTGGACAGAGCCGTTTCCTTTGACGGCGATATGGAACAATTCCTGGGCAAGGAAGTTGTCCTAGAATTTAAAATGTCCGATGCCGATTTGTATGCAATGCAGTTTACCGATTAAACGTCATCTTGGGGTTAGGCTATCGCCTAACCCCAAGATTTATTCTACAACCACGTAATCTTGGGGTTAGGCGATAGCCTAACCCCAATGTTTTTTATTTACATCTCATCGCCGGTGATGGCAACACCGTTTGCAGCCATTTGGGGAATCAGGGAGAAATCTTCCAGATTCTCTGTGTTGACTGCAGAAACTGTGATATAGATGCTGCTCTTTGCGCTGTAGGCTTCCGCCCACTTCAGCAGAAAATCACTGTCTGCTACGGCCTCTGCTTCGCCACCGTTCCAGTTCATCTTCACCGCAATGTCCACTTTGGAACCTGCCTGAATCAGCTTGTAAGCTTCTTGGAAGTTTACAAAATGGATCTTGAACCAGTACTTGGGATCATTGCCGTTCTTGCCGGTTATTGCCACAGACTCTACGCTCAGCTGGAAGAACCGGTAGCCTTGGGCTTCCGCATCATAGATGGGCAACTGGGCATTGTTTTCCTCTAGCATATTGCCGTCGGCATCCTTAATTTTCAGCACACCAGTATCCAGTTCGCTGTTATCGATGATGGCGCTGCTTGCATAAGTCAGCACAGAATCAGC
>JAZRNS010000095.1:0-21041 GCA_045648245.1 Faecousia sp.
CCTTGCGTAGCAAGCTTTTTTACCCCTCATCCGTCAAAAATCAAAGATTTTTGCCACCTTCCCCCCAGGGGAAGGCTCTGTTCAAAAAAACCTTTTGCTTAACCTGCATTTTGACGGTTGGCGGCTTTTTTGACACTCTGAGGCGTATCGCTTGCGATACGCCTGGATATTATTTTGTAATAAACTTACAAACATAGTCGTCGACCTCATTGACCTGAATACCTAAAACCAAAGCAAACTCTGTACGAAGAAGGCTTTCTGCCTCCTTAAGGAAATTCTCATCACAAAGGTGGAACTTCTTACCAGCAGCTACTTGCTCTGCACGGCGATCATGCAAAAGTCGAACCATCCCAATCATTTCTTGCGGATCTGAGTTGTTAATCAATTCCCGGTATCGTTGCTTTCGCTGATTTTCTTCCGCAATCCAAATATCTTTCGATACCAGTCCTATCGACAGCAAATCCTTCAACCCATTCATAGATAGCAACGGACGCAACTTTGAAACTGCTATCTGATTTTGGGTAGGAATATAATATCTTGTGCCGGGTTGGCTGATTGGTTCAAGGATATAATATTCCACTTTTTTTCTATCAACATTGCGTATTTCAATACCAAGAATATCACAAACACCGTGAATTCCATAGACAACCCGATCACCGCTGGTATACAACCCTGAAGACCCCTTTCTCAATAATGGCACAGCTAATTTACGACATGATAATTATATCATACTATACAATAAAATGCATGTAGTCAAAATGACGAAATATACTTATTTTTCCTTGTCCGGCAATTCACCGGCTTCCTTCAAACGACTCAACACAATGCGGTATCCGCCATTTCCGTATTGCAAGCACTTATTCACCCTGCTGATAGTTGCGGAGCTGGCGCCTGTGTCCTCTGAAACAGCGATATAATTACTCTCTGCATCCAGCTGGCATGCTACCTGAAATCGCTGTGTGATTGCCTGCAGCTCCTTAATTGTGCACACATCCTCAAAAAACAAATAACATTCATCAAGATTTTTCAGACTAAGCATTGCTTTGAATAATAAATCCGTTTCCTGATTTCGCAACGATTTCATATGCGCACCTCATCTCATTAGTGTTCTATCATATTAACACTTTACATTGTTAAAGTCAATAAATATAACCCATATTTATATAACATTTTCCAACAAGTATACTTTTTTAACAAATAAACCGAAAAAGAACTTTATTTATAGAAGAAATAGAGTTATAATGAAAAAAGTTTACATTAGGAGGCATGTTATGCGATTCGTAATTAAAATTGGCACAAGCACACTAGCCTATCCCACTGGACATTTAAATATTCGCCGTACGCAGGAACTGTGTAAGGTTATCAGCGACATAAAAAACAGCGGACACGAAGTAATTCTGGTATCATCCGGCGCAATCGGTATGGGCATCGGAAAATTAGGACTGCAGCAACGCCCCTCTGATATGCCTACAAAACAGGCTGCTGCTGCAGTAGGTCAATGTGAGCTTATGTACACATATGACAGACTGTTTGCAGAATATAACCACACGGTTGCACAGCTTTTAATTACCGGTGATGATATTATGCATGAGGATCGGCATCAGAATTTCAGTAACACAATCGGCCGCTTACTGGAATTGGGTGTTATGCCGATTATTAACGAAAACGACACCATATCTACTGCCGAAATCGGTATTGGTGATAACGATACATTGGCTGCAATCGTAGCCCAAAGCATACGTGCAGACCGACTTGTTCTCCTGTCTGATATTGACGGGTTGTACACAGCCGATCCCCATACAAACACCGATGCAAAGCTGATACATATCGTCTCTGAGATTGATGAAGATCTCTTAGCTTTAGCCGGTGGTAGCGGCAAGCTGGGAACGGGCGGTATGGTAACTAAGCTTCAGGCGGCTAGGATTTGTTTGAAGTGCGGCTGTGATATGATCATAACAAACGGAAATACACCTTCCAATTTGTATGCTATTATAGATGGCGAACAAATTGGTACAACTTTTACGGTGAAGAATTATGGTTGAAATGCTTAAGGCGGCAAAAAAAGCCGCAATCGAAACAGCGTTATTGACTACCGAAAAGAAGAATGCGGCACTTAATGCAATGGCTAGCGCCATGTTAGAGCATAGGGATGCAATTTTATCTGCTAACGCCTTGGATATGGAAGCAGCGAAATCGACCATCTCCCCTGTTATGCTGGATCGTTTAAAGCTCACATCTGAAAGAATTGAGTCTATGACAAAGGGTATTTTGGATGTTGCAAAACTCCCTGACCCTGTAGGTGTGGTTCTGGATGAAAATATTCGTAATGACGGACTCAAAATTAAAAAAGTCAGTGTTCCAATGGGTGTTATTGCCATCATCTACGAAAGCAGACCCAATGTTACCAGCGATGCTGCAGCCCTCGCCCTTAAAAGTGGCAATGCCTGCGTGCTTCGTGGTGGCAAGGAGGCTTTCCGTTCCGCTGTGGCAATAGTGGATGCTCTGCGGTCAGGTCTTTGTTCTGTTGGCATAACGGAGAATGCAGTTAGTCTGGTTATGGACACCTCAAGAGACAGCGCAAAAGCACTAATGACCGCCCAGGGATATATCGATCTGCTAATCCCTAGAGGTGGCGCCGGACTGATCAACGCATGTATCCAAAACGCAACTGTTCCCTGCATCGCAACCGGCACCGGAATTTGCCATGTGTATGTTGATAAGTGTGCAGATCTGGATATGGCACTCAATATTATTGAGAATGCAAAAACCAGCCGTCCCAGCGTGTGCAATGCGGAAGAAGTTTTACTCGTTGACAACGCAATCGCCTCTACCCTACTTCCTAAACTATATGAAAGGCTTGTGAAGAATCGCGACATAAACCCGGTTGAGCTTCGTTTGGACGATATGGCACAATCCATTATACCCGGCACGCCTGCCAACGCACAGGACTTTGATACAGAATTTCTGGACTACATTCTTGCAGTAAAATGCGTAGCTGGCGTTCAGGAAGCAATCTCCCACATTCGCGCCCACTCTACCGGACATAGCGAGGCAATCGTCTCTTCGAATCCTGCTGCAATCAACGAATTTACTGCAGGTGTAGACAGCGCAGCAGTATATGTGAACGCATCTACAAGATTTACCGATGGCGGCGAGTTTGGACTTGGCTGCGAAATGGGTATTTCCACGCAAAAGATGCACGCCAGAGGTCCTATGGGGCTTCGTGAGTTAACCACTTATAAATACATTATTGAGGGTAACGGCCATATCCGATAGGAGGAAATCTTATGAAATATGGATTCATCGGTTGCGGCAATATGGGAGGTGCCATTGCAAAAGCCCTGCGCAAAGCAACCAACCAGATTATGATAAGCGACCGAAGCGGAAAAGCAATGACGTTTGCAGATTCTCTGGGTATCACATATGCAGATAATGAAAGTATAGCTTCTCAATGTGATCGCATTTTTTTATCTGTCAAGCCACAAATGATGGAATCTGTGCTTGCGCCATTGCAACCGATTTTATCTGAGAAAAAGCCATTGCTTATCACAATAGCAGCCGGAATTACAATTCAGAGAATCAACGACATGGTATGTAATGATATCCCCGTTATACGCATAATGCCAAACACACCGGTAACGGTTGGTTGCGGCATGACACAGTATTGCCATAATACCCTTGTATCCACGGAATTATTGACAGATTTTCTGCAGGATATGCGGTTTTGCGGCAAGCTGGACAAATTGGATGAATGTTTGATCGACAGTGCCAGCGCACTGTCCGGTTGCGGCCCTGCGTATATGTACCTGTTTGCTGAATCTCTGGCTGAAGGAGCTGTCGCATGTGGTTTGCCCCGCGAAAAGGCTTTAGCGTATGCAGCAGCAACGATGCTTGGTTCTGCACAAATGCTCATAAAAACAAACCAAGAGCCTGTCGCCTTGCGAAATGCTGTCTGTTCCCCCGGAGGAAGTACCCTTGCCGGTTTAAAGGTGCTGGAAACGCAAAATTTCCAGGAAATCGTGAAGGATTGTGTCAATGCAGCCTATAACCGCAGCAAGGAACTAGGTAAATAAGAAGAAGCTGTTCAGGAAACTGAACAGCTTCTTCTTATTATTTGACAACGCGAACACGTAATACGCCATCGATCTTATTCAATGCTTCGATGGCATGATTGGAAGGAACACCGTCAACATCCAAAATCGTATATGCATATTCACCCTTGCTTCGGTTCATAAGCTCAGAAATATTGATATTTTCATTTGCCATTGCAGCTGTAAACTGACTCAATGTGTTGGGAATATTTCTGTGTAAAATTGTAATTCTGCCGGTAGTTGTACAAATTCCCATATCACAGGTGGGGAAATTTACGGAGTTTACAATGTTGCCATTCTCCAGGTAATTCATCACCTGCTTAACAGCCATCTTTGCACAGTTATCCTCAGATTCTTCTGTGGATGCACCCAAGTGGGGAATTGCAACAACGCCAGCCATGCTTGCGGTCTTATCATTGGGGAAATCGGTAATATACCGCTTAACCTTACCGGACTTCAAAGCCTCAGCAAGTGCATCGTCATCAACCAGCAAATCGCGGGCAAAGTTCAGCAGGATCACACCATCCTTCATTTGAGCAAAGGCATCGCTGTTAATCATTTTCTTGGTATCTTCCAGCAGCGGTGTGTGCACGGTAATAATATCACACTGGGAATAGATCTCCTCACGGGTCTTTACAGGAATGATACGGCTGTCAAGATGCCATGCGGCATTGATTGAGATAAACGGATCGCAACCGTACACTTCCATACCCAGCTTGATTGCTGCGTTGGCAAGAGGACCGCCAATTGCGCCAAGGCCAATAACACCTAGGCGTTTACCTGCCAATTCAATGCCGGCAAATTGAGACTTGCCCTTCTCGACCTTCTTGGATACATCGCCTTCATCCTTAATGGTCTGAACCCAGTTAATACCGCCAACAACATCTCGGCAGCCAAGAAGCATACCGCAGATTGCCAGTTCCACAACACCGTTAGCATTTGCGCCGGGTGTATTAAATACGACAATGCCCTCCTCCGCACAGCGATCCAGCGGAATATTATTTACACCTGCACCGGCGCGGGCAATGGCAAGCAGATTTTCAGGTAGCTCCAGCTCATGCATCTGAGCACTGCGCACCACAACTGCATCCGCATCCTTGATCGAATTTGTAGTCTGATAATCCTCTGTCCAAAGAGCTGTTCCCTTCTCAGAAATTGGATTCAGATAATGTATCTTTTTCATTCTATTTTCCTCACTTTCTTTATTCGCCCTGAATCAATCGCTGTAAGAGCATATAGCCTTCCGCTTCAAAGTTTTTAGACTTCGCAGCATCTCTCTCTGTAAATGTCAAGGAATTGTCCTGACATTTGGTGCTATCATACAGCAAATACGGAACAGGATCACTTGTATGGGTACGGCAGCGGATCGGTGTAGGATGATCAGGCAAAATCAACATACGATAATCCTCACCGGATGCGTCCAGCGCGTTACAAATAATATCCACCACATACCGGTCAATATTTTCAATAGCCTGCACCTTGTGATTTACATTTCCTTGATGGCCCATTTCATCCGGTGCTTCCACATGAACATAAACGAAATCATTACCGCGGTTCAACACAGAATCCACAGCCGACTCTGCCTTACCAATATAGTTTGTGTTCAGAGAACCGTTGGCACCTTCCACTTCAATAACCTCCATGCCCGTACCGACAGCAATGCCCTTCAAAAGGTCAACTGCAGAGATCATGGAGCCCTTTAAACCTGTCTTTTTATAAAAGTTTTGCAAAGCAGGTTTTGTACCTGCACCCCAAAACCAAAGAGAGTTTGCCTTATTTTTTCCCTCCGCTGCCCGTCTTTGATTTAACGGATGGTTATTTAGAACTTCAAAGCTCTTCTCCATCATAGAGCGGAACAATGGTTCAGTTGGCAAATACGGTCCAATTACTTCTCCTAAATGGTCGTGGGGCTGCTGAAAATCCAAAACCCTCCCATTTTTCCATACCGTAATGTGCCGGTAGCTTGTGCCTGTGTAGAATTGGATCTGATCGTTATTAAAAGCTTGCCGGATAGATTCCATAAGTATGTCAGCATCTTCCGTAGATATCTCACCGGAACTATGGTCGAGAATCTTCTTTTGACTGTATTCTTCTTCTTCAGAGACCGTAACAAGATTACAGCGCAGAACCACATCTTCTTCGTTAAAAGGCACTCTGACACTAAGTGCCTCCAGTGGAGAACGACCAGAATAATTACTTTGCGGGTCATACCCCAAAACTGCCAGGTTGGCAACATCACTACCGGGCTTCATAGATCGCGGCACTGTTTGAACCAAGCCAACAGAACCTTTTTTCGCCAAACGGTCCATTGCAGGCGTGCTTGCAAACTCCATAGGGGTTAATCCAGCCAGCTCCCCAATGGGTTCATCCGCCATGCCGTCTGCAAGGATAACAATATACTTCATAGCTTCTCACCTCTGTCCCCATCTTGAGCACATTTGTATTTGCGTTATAGTAACATTTTTTTCAAAAAAACACAACCACCTTGTGGAAATATTATAAAATCTTTCAATTTAATTGAATAAAACTCTTCCTTTTTGTGTATTATCACGATTCAAAGTACGGATACGCCATAATGCTCCAACCAAAAATTGATCTGAAGCATATAAGCAACCGTTTGTGGCGTCTTCATGAGCTGCCCATACCACGGCCATGGGTATTCCCCCTCCAGCAGGGAAGACAGTTTTTCCTTGCTTACAATTTGGAAAATTGGTGCATATTTATCATTGAGGATATGGCGTAACATTTCACTAACCAGGCTGAAGTACTTAGGGTCATATGTTTTTGGGTATGGACTCTTTTTGCGCCATAAGACCGCATTCGGAAGCAGATCCCGCATAGACCAGCGCAACAGCCCTTTTTCATAACCCTTATAGTCCTTAAACTCCCATGGTACTGCATACAAATACTCCGCAATTCTATAATCACAAAACGGAACCCGAACCTCAAGCCCATTATACATGCTCATTCTGTCTTTTCTATCCAGCAATGTCTGCATAAACCAATAATGATTCAGGTTCACCATTTCCTTCATTCTTCTTTCTTGCGGACTTGCTCCCGGCAAAATATCACTGGCAGCTATCGTCTGCCTGTAAAGATCCTGAACAAATTCAACAGGCTGTATTTTTAATGAAAAATCCGGATGTAGAAAGGCCGCTCTTTGGGCGGTGTTCTGAGCCCAGGGAAAGCCGTCTAAGGAACGAACCTCCGGATCTCGATACCAGGGATATCCGCCAAAAATTTCATCTGCACACTCACCCGACAACGCAACTTTAACATGTTTGCGGATTTGTTTACAAAAAGCAAGCAGAGAAAAGTCCACATCTGCCATTCCTGGCAGATCCCTAGCTACGGTTGCACTCTTCAGTACAGATACCAAATCCTCCGGTTTTAGTACAGTCCAATGGTGCCTGACATTAAGATGTTCTCGCATTTGCTCAATATAGCTGTTATCTGCGTTTGGTTGAAATTTCCCCGGCACAAAGAATCTGGCATTGTTTTCATAATCCACTGAGAAGGTGTCTATCATACCACCTTGGGCATTTACCTGTTCAGCGCAGATTGCCGTTATTATGCTGGAATCTAAACCGCCGGATAAAAAGGTACCAATAGGCACATCCGATACCATCTGCCGTTTAATGGCATCTGTAACGAGATAGCGAACCGTTTCTGCGGTCTGATCAAAGGTGTCTGTATGTTCTCTGTCTGTAAGCTTCCAATATCTTCGCCAAACCCATTTCCCGTCGCTAAATATCCCACAGCAGCCCGGTTCCAATTCCAAAATCCCCCGAAACACGCCGGAGCCTGGTATCCGTCCAGGTCCAATCAGCAAAAGCTGTGCAACACCTTGTGCGTCCAATTCCGCCTTAATCCCCGGGTATGTAAGTATTGTCTTAATTTCAGAGGAGAAGACCATTCCATCTCCTTGCAGCTTATAGAAAAGCGGTTTTACACCCATTCGGTCTCGGGCTAAAAACAGGCGCTGAGATTTGTGCTCCCATACAGCAAATGCAAAAATTCCATTAAATTTTTCCAGTGCTTTTCCTGCCCATTGGGCGTAGGCGTGCAAAACAACCTCGGTATCCGAGTGCCCTGTAAATCTGTGCCCTAACGTATACAGCTCCCGGCGTATATCCTCTGTGTTGTACAATTCTCCATTGTAGACGATCGTATAATGTTCTCCTCCCCAACGTAGCTGCATAGGTTGTTTTCCGCCATCAGGATCAATAATGGTCAGACGACTATGTAGCAGAGCACATTGTCTATAGCAGAATCTACCGCCTTCGTCCGGACCTCTGCGCTGCATTGTACCAGCCATACGATCTAAAATTTCTTCATTTATTTCAACACCGATTAATCCTGCAATACCACACATAAAATACCACTCCCTTTCTATCTATATATTCTATGCAAGTGATCTGGCGTAGTGCATAGTTCTTTTTAAATGTACAAATACTGATGTGGGTGATAAAAATGAAAAGTAACAAAGATTTATTAGGTTCTACACTAAAAACCGCGCAAATGGGTCAAATTGGTATACACTCCGTTTTAAAAATTCCCCTGCGTACAGATCTGCAGTCGGCGCTGCGGGAACAGCACCGCCAGTACAGTAATATCGAACGGCAGGCACAGATGATCGCATCTGCCCGAGGATGGGAAATGGAGGATCTGCCTCTGGGTACTGTCAGCATGACAAATGCCATGGTTCGCATGAAGCTGGCATTTGGTAATCGGGATTCCAAGGCTGCCGAAATGATGATACAAGGAAGCACAAAAGGTATTATTAAAAGCGCAAAAAACCTCCATGCCTACCGATCCAGCGACGAGTCTATCAATAATTTGTGTCAAAAACTATTGGACCACGAACGAGAAAACATTCGTATTCTACAAGAATATCTCTAGATGCCTGCACCCCCTCCTTTCTGACTGCATAAAATAATTCGAAGTCATGAAAGGAGGGGTCCTATTGTCCGCTACAGGATATATTCAGGTACATGCATATACAAGCAATGCGCAAATACCGATCAAAGATGCAGCAATTACAATCACAGATGCCAGCGGTTCTGCAATTGCAATGCGCCTTACAAATCGAAACGGTTCTTTGGATGCACCTATTGCCATCAGCGTTCCGGATCTGTCTACTAGTCAAACGCCAAACTCAGGTGTAATCCCCTTTTCTGTTGTAAATCTTTATGCAAGGGCGGAAAATTACGAAGCAATTGAGATTGAAAATCTGCAGATATTCGCAAATACCATCACCCTTCAAAATCTGGAGCTGATCCCACTATCAGAGTTTCCCGAATCATGGACGCAGACAGAAATATTCCAAACGCCTGCGCAAAATTTATAGGGAGGCCGGTTATGCCAACTGTAATTCCATATATACCCCAAAATATAACCGTACATTTAGGAGCGCCATCCTCCAATGCAGCAAATGTTACTGTCTCATTTTCGGATTATGTTAAAAATGTTGCCTCCAGTGAAATTTATCCCACATGGGATGAGAGTGCACTGCGGGCAAATATTTTGGCTATCGTATCTTTTGCGCTAAACCGTGTATATACAGAGTTTTATCGGAGCCGAGGCTACGATTTTGATATCACCAGCAGTACAGCATACGATCAGGCCTTTGTCAACGGACGTGGCTTCTTCGAAAATGTCTCTGTGCTCGTTGACGAACTGTTTAATGATTATTTACGCAGACCAGGCTTCGTAGAGCCCCTAGCTGCCAAGTTTTGTAACGGAACTACCGTAACCTGCGAGGGCCTAAGTCAATGGGGTAGTCAAAATCTGGCACTGCAGGGATATAACTCAGACCAAATTTTAAGAAGCTATTATGGAGATGTAGAGACCGTATTCAATGCCCCTATTCGGGGGATTACAGCATCATATCCAGGCTCACCCCTTCGGGTTGGCAGTACAGGACCCAATGTGGTAGTATTGCAGGTTGCCTTAAACCGCATTTCCCAAAATTATCCGGCAATTCCAAAAATTCCAGCTAATGACGGAATCTTCGGTTCACGCACAGAAGCAGCAGTAAGGGCATTTCAGCAAATCTTCGGCCTGACTCCGGACGGAATTGTTGGACCGGCAACATGGTACGAGATCGTACGGTTATATGGCGGTGTCAACAGTTTATCGGAACTGCGTAGTCAGGGACAGCAATTTTATGCAATTAACTGGGCTCCGCCAAATTCCCTGCAAGTTGGCGACAGCGGCGAAGGTGTAAGGCTGTTACAATATATGTTGTCCGTCTTATCCGAGTATATCTCCAGTATACCGCCTGTTACCGTAGACGGCATATTCGGTCAGGCAACAAGGGCGGCAGTTTTAGCTGCCCAACGAAGATTCGCTCTGCCGGAAACCGGATCTGTCGATGCAGCCACATGGGATGCCATTTATAACCAATATTCCGGGATTGAAAACACCACACTTCGTTCACAGGAAACATTCCCAGCATCTACAAGCAGTACCAGTCCTGGCGCAAACGCCCGTCAGGCAGGCAATTTCAGGCGAGCACAAACAGCTGGCACACCGCAGCAGCGAACAAATTATAGCCGCACGACTACACTGACCCAGTTCCCCGGACGAGACTTAAGCATCGGTTCCCAAGACCCGGTTCGTAAGGAGGTAGTACGATGAGACCAAACGAATCCTTTATAGAGCAACCTGTACGAAGTCTGCAAACCATGCTTAGAGTTCTTGCAGAAGATGACAACCGATTGCCAACAGTTGTACCTGATGGAATTTACGGTCCCACCACAATGAATGCAGTCAGCGCATTTCAGCGATCCCGCGGATTGCCTGCAACAGGTATTACAGATCAAATCACATGGGATGAAATCGTTGCGGACTACGAACCGGCTGTTACGCGAATCGACAAAGCACAGCCTATTGAGGTTCTTTTGGATGCGGGAGAAATAATCAAACCCGGTGATACAAGTCCGTATATCTACCTGGCACAGGCTATGCTTGTAGCGCTGTCTAACGATCATTCTGCAATCAATGCACCGGAAGTCAATGGCGTGTTTGATTCTAATATCGCCGAATCAGTAAGGCAATTTCAAAGATTAGCTGGTTTGGATGCTACAGGGGAAATTGATCGAATAACCTGGAAACATCTGGTACTGCAATTCACCTTGTATGCTCATCACAATCGCGCCAAATACAGATAAAGTTACTGCATAATTTTCGAACAAAATGAGAAAATATTGTAAACTTTCATAAATCCCCATTCTTGTTACTTGATAAGTGCAAAAATTGTATTATAATGGAAATAACATTAATAGCAGAAGGAGGTTTTAGCTTGATTTTCAAGAACTGGAAAAGAGAAATATTAACCATACCCAATATGCTTAGCCTCTTTCGGCTTGTGATGATCCCATTCTATGTATATATCTATTTGAATGCGACTTCCAACTCTGACTATTTTTTGGCCGCCGCCATGCTTGCAGTTTCCTGTCTGACCGATTTGATCGACGGAAAGATCGCCCGACATTTTGATATGATTTCCACAGTTGGTAAAATTCTGGATCCCCTTGCTGATAAACTAACACAACTTGCGATTATTTTGTGTCTGGCAATGAAGTACCCTATCCTGCAATATCTGTTCTGTCTTTTTGTTCTGAAGGAGAGCTTTCAATTAATTGCCGGAAGTATAAATCTGCACAAAGGCAAGGTGCTCAAGGGTGCATTGACCACAGGAAAGATTTGCACAACCATTCTCTTTATTAGCCTTATTTTGCTTGTACTTTTGCCCGATATAAACAAAAAATATGTTACCGTTATTACAGTAATAGATGCTGTGTTTATGGTTGTTGCCTTTGCCGACTATATCTCTGCTTATAGTAAACGGGAGTCGGAATTCCAAACTATAGATGAATCCCTAAATCATGATTAAAAATTTCCCAGAGCTCATGCTCTGGGAAATTTTATATACGTATTGGATTGAAATGAGTGTTAGTCTATGTTATAATTGCAAAAAATAGAAATTAATGGAGGAATTGATATGGACTATTCAAAGCTTCAAAACGGCAGCGACATTCGCGGTGTGGCACTGGAGGGCATCCAGGGTCAGCCAATTACCCTTACGGAAACCGTTTGCCGCGATATTGGCAGAGGTTTTGCACTTTGGCTAAGCAGTAAAACCGGCAAGAGCAACGGTATTCGTGTTGCCGTTGGTCGTGATTCCAGACTTTCCGGACCTACCCTTTCCGGCTGGATCTGCGATGCTATGGCACAGCAGGGAATTCTTGTAACAGATTTCGGAATGGCAAGTACACCCGCTATGTTTATGTCTACAGTTACAGAAGGTTATCTTTTTGATGGCTCTGTAATGATCACCGCCAGTCACCTTCCCTTTAACCGTAACGGCTTTAAGTTCTTCACCCCAGAAGGTGGACTGGAGAAGGCAGATATTAAGCAGATCCTTGAATATGCCGCAGGCAATAAAGAAACTTATCTTCCTGCAGGTTCTATCTGTCAGGGTGAATTTATGGATACATACGCAGCCATTCTAGCCGACAAAATTCGCAAAGAAGCAGGCTCCGGGCGTCCTCTGGAGGGATTCCGCATCGTAGTCGACGCAGGCAATGGTGCAGGCGGTTTTTATGCTGATAAGGTATTAAAACCCTTGGGTGCAAACACTGACGGCAGCCGATACCTCGATCCCGACGGTAGCTTCCCCAACCACATTCCCAATCCGGAAGACAAGGAAGCAATGAAAAGCATTACCGAGGCTGTGAAGGAAACAGGTGCTGATCTTGGCATTATTTTTGATACTGATGTAGACCGTGCAGGTGCAGTACTCTCTGACGGCAGTGAGCTTAATCGAAACCGCATTATTGCCATGCTTGCCGCTATTGTGCTGCGAGAGCATCCTGGTAGCACCATTGTTACCGACTCCATTACATCCACCGGACTTGCAAAATTTATTGAGGAAAAGGGTGGAATCCACCACCGCTTTAAGCGGGGCTACCGCAACGTCATTAACGAATCTATTCGCCTGAACAACTTAGGTCAAGATAGCCAGTTGGCAATTGAAACCTCCGGACACGGTGCCTTGAAGGAAAATTACTTCCTGGATGATGGTGCCTATCTTGTTACGAAACTGCTTATTGAGCTTGCTCGATGCAGAAAAGAAGGCTATACACTGGAATCTCTGATTGCCTCCTTGGAAGAACCCGCAGAAAGTGTTGAATTCCGCATGAATATTAAGCTTGATGACTTTAAGTCATACGGTCAACAAGTGATTGATGATCTGACAGCTTATGCCAAAGAGCAGTCCGGTTGGTCTCTTGCTCCCAGCAACTTTGAAGGCGTTCGTGTAAATATGGACAAAGAACATGGTGATGGATGGTTTCTGCTCCGTCTGTCGCTCCACGATCCCCTGCTACCTCTGAACATCGAAAGCAACGCCCAAGGCGGTGCTAAGATTATTGCTTTAGAGCTGGCAAGATTCATTTCCGTCTATGATAAGCTAGATAGCACCTCCCTGCTAAACTTTACAAAATAACTGCTATTCCCCATCTTGCATGCAAGATGGGGAATACTTTTGTAAAAGGATGTGCATCGCCTTACGGCGATGCACAAAATCAAGATAATTTATGAATAAACAGTCCGCTGCGGAGTTTGGGTTCAAACCAAGTGGATTTGGGAGGCATGATTGCCCCTGCGTCAGCTATGTCCATAAGGTCATCCATTGTCGTCGGGTACATGGAGAATGCAACAGCCATCTCACCGGCATCGACCCAGTCGGCAAGGGTCTGTAAGCCACGAATACCGCCAACAAAGTCGATTCGCTTATCCGTTCTGGGGTCAGAAATCCCCAAAATCGGCTGCAGTAAATTATTTTGCAGTATGGAAACATCCAGCTGTGCAACAGGATCGGTAGCATCAAATGTACCCTTCTTAGCCTCCAGAAGCAACCACTTTCCATCAATATACATTCCATAGGTATGCTTCTTTTGCGGTTTCAAAGGACCTTTCCCGCTGTAATCAGAAACTGAAAACTTTTCCTGAACCTTCAAAAGAAATTGCTCTGCTGATAGTCCATTCAAATCCTTTACAATACGGTTGTAATCCATAATATAAAGCTGATTGTCCGGGAAAATAACGGAAAGGAAGAAATTAAATTCCTCTTCTCCAGTATAGTCTTGCGTTGTCAGACGCCGCTTTTCACCGACACGTACCGCAGACGCGCTGCGGTGATGTCCGTCAGCAATGTAGAGATTGTCGATCGTCGCAAATTCTGCAGAAATTGCATCGATAACAGCTTTATCATCAACAACCCATACAGTATGTCCAATCCCGTCATCACTTACAAAATCATAGACAGCCGCCTTTTCTGCCATAGTGTCATTGACAAGCTTGTTAATTGTTTCCTTTGCACGGTAGGTTAGAAAAATTGGTCCGGTATTGGCGTCGCAGTAATCCACATGATTAATACGGTCCTGTTCCTTATCCGCTCTTGTCAGCTCGTGCTTTTTAATCACATTGTTCCTATAGTCATCAATAGATGCACATGCAACAATGCCGATTTGTGCCCGACCGTTCATTACCTGCTTGTAGATGTAAAAGCAGGGCGCTTTGTCCTGAATAAAGACACCGTCTGCAATCATTTTATTCAGATTATCTCTTGCTTTCTCGTACACACGGGTATCATACAGATCAATTTCAGGGTCTAAATCGATCTCAGCCTTATCAATATGAAGGAAGGAATAGGGATTGCCAGCAACCATTTCTCTAGCTTCCTGACTGTTCATCACATCGTAAGGGAGCGCTGCCACCTTGTTCGCAAGGTCTGATATAGGTCTTACTGCCTGAAACGGTCTAACGACAGACATAATAGCATCTCCTTTATTTATGTTCAGCCTCAAACTTTTTGAGGAATTCGACCAATGCTTCAACGCCTTCCTTTGGCATTGCGTTGTAAATAGAGGCTCTCAGACCACCCACAGATTTATGACCCTTAAGATTGTCAAATCCTTCCATCTTAGTTGCAGCAACAACCTGGGCATCCAGGTCCTTAGAGGCGGTTACAAACGGCACATTCATAAGGCTACGAACATCTTTATCCACAGTACCGTTGAACATTTCGGAGTTGTCCAAAAAATCGTAGAGGATCTGTGCTTTATCAATATTCATTTGGTTAACAACTTCCAAACCGCCTAACTTCTTCAGGTACTTAAACACTTTACCGCAGCAGTAAATTGCCCAGCAGTTGGGGGTGTTGTACAAAGAGCCAGCATCAGCATGGGTCTTGTACTGCAAGTAAACAGGAAGATTGTCAAGGTCATCCCGAATAAGATCCTCACGAATGATTACTACAACCATGCCCGCAGGGCCAACATTCTTCTGTACACCAGCATAGATCAAACCGTAGTCAGAAACATTGCAGGGCTTTGACAGGAACATAGAAGATTGATCTGCCACAAGAACCTTGCCCTTTGTGTTGGGAAGCTTTTGCCAGGTTGTGCCGTGAATCGTTTCATTCTCACAGATATATACATAGTCGGTATCCTCCGGGATATCCAAATCAGAGCAATCCGGAATATATGTATAGTTTTTGTCCTTAGAAGAAATAACGGTAACTTCCCCTACCTTCTTAGCTTCTGCAATCGCCTTCTTGGACCATGCACCTGTCTCAATATAAACAGCTTTACCATTCTTCATCAGGTTCATGGGAATCATGGAAAACTGCAGCGTTGCGCCGCCCTGGATAAACAAAACCTTATAGTTATCCGGAATACTCATCAGATCCCGCAGATCCTGTTCGGCCTCGTCAATGATCTGTTGATAAACCGCACTTCTGTGAGACATCTCCATTACGCACATACCACTGCCACGGTAGTTCATCATTTCATCCCGAATTTCCTCCAGGACAGCCTCCGGCATCATAGCAGGACCGGCAGAAAAATTAAATGTACGATCATACTTCATAACAAAACCTCCATATCAGCTTCATAGATAACCAGTGTATCTTATTGGATTATTATACAATATTGAATGAATTTGGCAAGTGGATTTCCAAAGTTTTTGAAAAAACCCCGATATTAACAAAAGGACCATTGTAACAATGGTCCTTTTCGTATGCTATGTTCAAATACTATCGTTTTCTTCAAATTTTAACTTTGGCAAGCTCCAACGGAATTTTGCTGCCAAAAGTCGCATGACAACAATAAATATCACAACCAGGAGTGTACCAACAACCTTGTGTCCAAACTGAACACTAAAAAGATAGTAGATGCAGCAGCCTAAAATAGATACAATCGCGTAAATATGTTTTGTCAGTACATAGGGCTTCTCATTTACCAGCACATCCCGTAGAATACCGCCACCAACACCGGTTAATACACCAACTGTAATCACAAGTAACACATTATCTGTGTGTGCTGCCAGACAAGCGATTTCTACACCAGTGATAGAGAAGGACGCCAGTCCCAAGGCATCAAAAAACACATTGACTGTATCAATCGCCTGCCTGATCTGCCTGAATTTGTTTCTGTAAATATAAGCGATCAGAAAGACAAAAATTGATGTTGCTACAGCAACCAGTAAAATTACAGGATTATAGAAGATCTTGGGTGGAATATTTCCAATGAGAATATCCCGTATTACTCCGCCTCCAACAGCTGTAATACACCCAACAGTTACTACGCCAAACAAATCCAGAGTGCAACGAATAGCAACCAGCGCGCCGGAAGCCGCAAAAGAAATTGTACCGATCCATTCCATAATCAAAATGATAATATCGCCTACCAAGGTTAGCCACCGCCTTTATCATCATGTAGTTTATTCTCATCACTTATAAAACAAAACCCATCCAAAAGGATGGGTTTTGCTTTATGGCGGAGAAGGAGGGATTTGAACCCTCGATACCCTTTTGGGGTATACACGATTTCCAATCGTGCGCGCTCGGCCAGCTACGCGACTTCTCCAAATATCTGGCTACATTTGCAACCAGCCTGAGTATAATACTTTATTTGCCGTCATTTGTCAAGCCCTAATTTATTCTGTTTCTCTCTTTTTTATTAAACAGTTGACTTTTTCAAGCTTTAAGGCTATAATTGTCTTCGCCTAAAGTAAATTCATCTGCTAGTGTAGCACAGTCGGTAGTGCATCTCACTCGTAATGAGAAGGTCGCCTGTTCGAGTCAGGTCACTAGCTCCAAAAAAGCACTGCAAAGGATTTCCCCTTTGCAGTGCTTTTAAATTATTTATCAAACTTATCGGCTTTCTTTTCGGCCTTAGCTTTTGCCTTTTCTTCCTGACGCTTCTTTGCCTCAGCCTTAGCATTCTCAGCAGCAGTTTCATTAGTAGACAACGCCCACTTCGCAAACTCGATGCGAACCTGATCTGCGCCGGTCTCAAGAACAAACTTATCATCCTTAACGCTGACGATTGTGCCGGCAATGCCGCCGATTGTAGTAACTTTATCGCCAGTCTTTAATGCAGAACGCATATTCTCCTGCTCTTTTTTCCGCTTGTTCTCAGGACGAATGAGCATGAAGTAGAAGACAGCGACCATTACAACGAGCATAATAACAGTAGAGCTCATACCGCCGCCGGGCATTGTGCCCTCAGTTAAGATAGAAAACATGAATATAACTCCTTTGTTAAGATGGTGTTATGATTATACCATAATTTGGTTAAAATGCAAGCCGTATTTAAATTCTGCGGCTCAATTTTTCAGAAAATTCATTTCTGAAGGACGCAAAAGTACCATCATCCAGCGCCTGCCTGATTCTCTCCATAAGTTTATTGTAGAAATATAAGTTATGCATAACACAAAGGCGCATTGCCAGCATTTCCTCTGCCACAAATAAATGACGGATATAAGCTCTGGAATAACGACGGCATACCGGGCAATCACACATTGAATCAATGGGATTTAAGTCCTTTGCATATTTTGCATTCTTTAAATTGATCGCGCCCTCCCAGGTGAACAGCCGTGCATGGCGCGCATTTCTGGCAGGCATAACGCAATCAAAGAAATCCACGCCTCTTGCAACCGCTTCAATAATATTGGTGGGTGTGCCAACGCCCATCAAATATCGGGTTTTATCCGCTGGCATAAAGTGTTCAACTGCATCGATTATATCATACATTTCCTGAGCTGTCTCCCCTACTGCCAATCCGCCAATGGCATAACCGGGCAGGTCAAGGTCCGCAATGCGTTTCATGTGGTCCACACGAATATCCGCATAAGTCCCTCCCTGGTTGATGCCCCAAAGCATTTGCTGGGGATTTACTGTGTCCGGCAGACCGTTCAATCGGGCATTTTCCGCTTTGCACCGTTCCAGCCAGCGATAGGTTCGATCAACACTCTGTTTTACATAGGAACGGGGTGCAGGGTTCTCAATGCACTCATCAAATGCCATACAAATGTCAGAACCTAGGTTGGATTGAATTTGCATACTTTCTTCAGGACCCATGAATATTTTGTGTCCATCAATGTGAGAAGCAAAGGTTACGCCCTCCTCCTTGATCTTCCGCAAGGAAGCCAAGGAAAACACCTGAAATCCACCGGAGTCTGTGAGGATTGGGCCATCCCATGTCATAAATTTATGAAGTCCGCCACATTCCTTTACTAGCTGATCACCGGGTCTTAAATGTAAATGATAGGTATTGGAAAGCTCAACCTGACATCCGATATCCTTTAGATCCTTGGCGCTAAGCGCACCCTTGATAGCGCCCTGCGTGCCAACATTCATAAACACAGGTGTTTGAACCGTGCCATGGGCGCAGGTAAATTCACCGCGCCGCGCCTTTCCTTCCGTTTTTAAAAGCTTAAACA
Organism: Faecousia sp.; assembly: GCA_045648245.1. GTDB lineage: Bacteria > Bacillota > Clostridia > Oscillospirales > Oscillospiraceae > Faecousia. The sequence continues at coordinate 18,888 of JAZRNS010000095.1, forward strand.
TAAAATACCTCTTAAATTAATAGCATTGCATCACCGAAGGAAAAGAACCGATATTTCTGCTGCACCGCAGTATGGTATGCAGCTAAAACATTCTCACGACCAGCAAACGCAGACACCAACATAACCAGTGTGCTTTCCGGCAAGTGAAAGTTCGTGATCAATCCTTCCATAGCTTTAAATTGATAGCCGGGATAAATAAAAATATCCGTCCATCGGCTTTTTTCTTCAAAACTGCCATCGTCATTCACAAGGCTTTCCAAAGTACGGCAGGATGTAGTGCCAACACAAATAATTCTACCGCCGTTTTTCTTGGTTTCATTGAGAAGATCGGCAGTTTCTGCACTCATCATACACAGCTCGCTGTGCATATGGTGTTCATCAATACTCTCTGCCTTCACCGGACGAAACGTTCCTAAGCCAACATGAAGGGTAATAAAGGCCGTCTTAATACCCTTTTGGCGAATTTTCTCCAGTAGTTCCTGGGTGAAATGCAATCCTGCCGTAGGTGCAGCGGCAGAACCCACCTGTTTGGAATAAACAGTTTGATAGCGTTCCTGATCCTGCAGCTCTGCCTTGATATAAGGCGGTAAGGGCATTTTACCAAGTCTTTCTAAAACTTCTAAAAATATCCCTTTGTAATGGAACGAAACTACCCTGTTGCCATCATCCTGAACTGCTGTAACAGTTGCTGTCAGTTCACCGTTTCCAAATATAATCTCCTGGCCTTCCAGCAGCTTTCTGCCGGGTTTTGCAAGGCACTCCCATTTCTTATCCCCTAAGTCCCGAAGCAAGAGAAGCTCAACTGCGCCGCCTGTAGGACGGTGTCCCAAAAGTCTTGCCGGCAAAACGCGTGAGTCATTCATAACCAGACAATCTCCCTCACGGAGATATTCCAACACATCGTAAAAATGTCGGTGTTCAATTTCGCCGGACTTCTTGTCAAGGACCATCAATCGAGAACTGTCTCGCTGCTGCAACGGTGTTTGCGCAATCAGTTCCTCCGGCAGTTCGTAATAAAAATCGTGGGTTTTCACACGCATAACCTCCACTTAGCACTCTTAGCTTAGTATAGACTATTTTTCTCCACTTTGCAACACGCAAATCACCTGATTCCGGCATAGATTGGCATGGAGGTATTTGACTATGAAGCAACCATTCTTTACAGGCGTCTGTACAGCCCTGGTTACGCCATTTCTCGACGGAAAGATCAACTACCCAATGGCAGAGATCCTGCTCAGAAGGCAACTGGACTCAGGTGTTAATACCATTGTACTGGCCGGCACAACCGGAGAAGCCCCTACCTTAACAGATGCAGAGAAATTTGAGCTGTTCCACAGATGTAAATCCTACGTAGGCGATAGCTGCAAAATCATTGCAGGAACGGGATCCAACTCTACACACCACGCCGTCTGCCTCAGCATTGCCGCTCAAAACGCCGGCGTGGACGGACTTTTGGTGGTCTCCCCATATTATAACAAAGCAACGCCCAGCGGACTGTACGCACACTATGACGCAATCAGCAAAGCGGTGGACATTCCTATTATCGCTTATAATGTCCCCACACGAACCGGTGTGGACATACCCACATCGGTTTATGCTCAGCTTGCCCAAATTGACAATATGGCCGGTATAAAGGAAGCCAGTTGTGATATCACTAAAATCACAAAAACAAGGCTTGCAAGCAATGATAACCTTACCATATGGACCGGCAACGATGATCTGATCGTTCCGGCGATCTCATTGGGTGCTCAGGGCGTTATCTCTGTGCTGTCCAACGCATTTCCTGAAGAAACTGTTTGTATGGTCAATGCTGCACTCTCCGGTGATTTCAAGACCGCAGCAGCGCTGCAATGTGAACTTCAGCCAATTATAGAGGTACTGTTCTGTGAGGTAAATCCAATCCCAGCAAAGGCACTTATGCAAAGAATAGGCTTTGATTGCGGCCAGTGTCGGCTTCCTCTAACAAGTTTAACCCAGGATAATTATTTACGCCTTAGCCAATTATTAAAATAAATGAGGGCGGCAGCGCCGCCCTCCAGTTGGGTTATCCCAAAATTGCCTTGTGGAATACCTTCTTGCCCTTACGAAGCTTAACGCCCTCAGCAAGCTGATCTTGTGTTACACAGAATGTATGGTCCGTAACCTTCTCATCAT
>JAZRNS010000096.1:0-2668 GCA_045648245.1 Faecousia sp.
TCATTATAAACAGCATTTTTTTCACTGGGATCACCTTCCTGTTTTTATTATACCATCGGCACTATAAATCGCAAGAGAAAATGGTAATTTTTACGGTTCATTCAAATTTGTGTATACACAAAAATGGGTGCGCTGATTTCAACGCACCCATTTCAGAGTGTCAAAAAAGCCGCCAACCGTCAAAATGCAGGTTAAGCAAAAGGTTTTTGAACAGAGCCTTCCCCTGGGGGCAAGGTGGCAAAAATCTTTGATTTTTGACGGATGAGGGGTAAAAAAGCTTGCTACGCAAGGCATTTTGACTTACTGCGCAACTGGCACTCTACCGTACCACCTGTACGCCAACGAGTGCCAGTTGCTTGTCTTGACGGCTCCTTTGTCCTCTGTCAGTGGGTCAAAAAACAAGTTTTTGACAGACTGAAGAATCGCGTGTTGCTTTGGAACACGCGATTCTTCATTGAAAACGAAAGCGCAACCCGGAAAGGGCGTATTATTAAAAATTAAAAGTTCGGGATGTAGGCGGCGGTGGCAGAAGCAGCATCCTGTGTGAAGCCTTCCAGTCCGTTTAAATACATCCAGCTAAGTACCGCCTGATATTCTTCTTCGGTGATCGGTCGGTTCAGGGGCGCAGAAAGTCCTCCCATGGGGGTGTACTGGCGCATAAGACTGACAAGCACTGTTTTGGGCGGGAAGGTCTGCCCGATCCAGTCCAGCACCTTCAAAGAGTTTTCCAAAAAGCCGGGCAAAATCAAATGACGAATGATCACGCCCTTTACAATGCGTCCGTTCTCCCATTGCACCGGACCGGTTTGGGCCACCATTTCTGCAATGGCTGCCCCGGCAACGGAAAAGTAGTCTGCAGCACCGGACAACTTTTTTGCCAAGCCATCGTCTGCGTATTTCATGTCCGGCAGATAAATATCTACCTTGCCGGATAGCTGTTGCAGCGTTTCCACCCGTTCATAGCCGCCGCAGTTGTAAACCACCGGGACAGGCAGCTTTGGGGTCAGGGCAGGTAAAATGCCGGGCAAATAGTGGGTTGGCGTTACCAAATCGATATTTTCTGCGCCCTGGGCAATCAAATCCTCCATAATTTTCCGCAATTGTTGGGAGGAGACCTCCTCACCCACAGGCCCTTTGCTGATGGCACGGTTTTGACAATAGCTACAGCCTAAGGTGCAGCCACCGAAAAAGATCGCGCCGCTGCCGCCGGTTCCGGCCAGGGCAGGCTCTTCCCATTTGTGCAGCATGGCCTTTGCCACCAGCATTTTGTCAGAAGCGCCACAAAAGCCGGTTTGTCCCCCGGTTCGGTCAACCCCGCATCGCCGGGGACATAAATCGCAGTTTACATAACACATAAACATCCCACCTTTTTTCTATAATACCACTATCCCACCAAAACCTCAACAAATATCTGTTTGACGGGCTGTCGAGGGCGACAGCCCTATAAAGGCACATCGTCAAACAGAAATTTGTTTACCCAGTGGCATTTTTGTGCTATCATAAGAAAAACACTTGCAGGAGGCTTGTTATGGAAATTCGTTTTGCAAAACCGGACGATGTATCGGGTATTTTGTCCTTGCTGCGGCAGGTAGGACAGGTACACCGAGATGGCAGACCGGACATTTTTCGTGCAGGCGCACAAAAATACAGTCCTTCTCAGGTGCTGACTATGCTCAACCAGGCCCACACCCCTGTTTTTGTGGCGGTGGATGGGCAGGCGGTGGCAGGCTACTGCTTTTGCCAGCTTCTGAACTACGAAAAAGATCCGGTGATCTCCAATCACAAAACCCTCTACATAGACGATTTGTGCGTGGACGAGGGCAAGCGGGGGCAACATATTGGAAAAACCATTTACGATCATGTTTGCCGGTTTGCCAAGGAACAGGGCTGCTACAATATTACCCTGAATGTGTGGACCTGTAACCCTGGAGCGGTGAAATTCTATCAAAGCATGGGTATGGAACCCCAAAAGGTTACAATGGAGCGAATTTTAGATGCTGAAGAAAAATGAAGTGTATGAGGCGGTGATCTGCGACTATACCGCCGAAGGACAGGGCGTTGCCAAAATTGAAGGCTGTGCGGTGTTTGTGCCCAACGCGGTGGCAGGCGAAATCTGCCGGATTCGCATTGAGAAAGTGGGTAAGACCTGGGCTGCCGGAAAAAACGTGGAGATTTTGGAAAAATCCCCCCACCGGGTCAACCGGGAATGTAAGGTCGCCAAGCTGTGCGGCGGTTGCGATTTTTGGCATATGGATTACGACGAGGAAATACGCCTGAAGGCAGAAAGAGTACGGCAGGCGCTGAACCGAATTGGGGGCGAAGAACTGCAGGAAATTCCTATTTTGTCCGCACCTAGCTGCTACGGCTACCGCAACAAGGCCCAATATCCGGTTTCCAGCCAAAAAGGACGGGTATTTGCCGGCTTTTATCGGGCAGGCACCCATCAGGTGGTGGAAAATGAGCACTGCCTGATCCTGCCAAAGGAAATGGATCAAATTAAGAAGATTGTGGTAGATTATGTAAACCGCTACCGCATAGCTGCCTATGACGAAATTGCCCACAAGGGTCTTTTGCGCCATATTTATGTGCGAAAAGGTACGGTTTCCGGTGAGATACTGGTGTGCTTGGTGATCAACGGTAGGAAATTGCCCCATACCGAGGATCTGAT
>JAZRNS010000097.1:0-25206 GCA_045648245.1 Faecousia sp.
TTCCCCCCTATCAAAATGGAATCCATTCTTCATTAAAATAACTATATCATAAGCAAATATAATATGCAAGCATACCTGCCGATCTTGCGCAGCGCTCAACATAAAAATAAAACCGAAAGAGCATTAGCTCTTTCGGTTTTATTGGTCCGAGTGTCGAGATTCGAACTCGAGGCCTCTTGAACCCCATTCAAGCGCGATACCAAACTTCGCCACACCCGGATTTATGCTTGCGTTTTTCGAACGCCTGTGTATATTAGCACACCCTGACAAAAAATGCAAGCACTTTTTTCTATTTTTCGAATTTTTTTATTCTCCGGGGTTAGACCGCACGACTTTTCCCATATTCCAGAGACTTGCTACGTTTTTTTCTGCCTGTACCTTTTGCGCATCATTCTCATACTCCACATATGCTGTGCAGCTTCCGCAGTCGGCACAAATAACCTGTACATTCCAGCCGCCTTCATGAATCAGCATGCCTGCGCCACGGCAGCAGGGGCATTCTTCCAGTTCAATTAGATTTTCCATATTAACTCCTTATCTAAATACATTATTGTTATCATCAAATAATTCCAATCTATAGCAGCTACTATAATCCGGCCTCAGGTCAGGAAGATAATGATCAATTGCAGCTATAAGTTGGGAAGGATTCAGTGTAGGATTCTGACAGCAGATCAATGCTGTAATCACAATGTTATCCTCCCCTTCTTGAGAAACTGTAATATCGCGGATCATCGGTATGATATCCTGATCCTGCATTCCATTCTTTGTTTTCTTTGACACAATCAGCTCAGTAGCTCCAAATAGCTTCGAAATTGTGTCAACTGAATTTTCCGCAACGCCGTTATCATACTCTAAAATTACACGGCAACGCATCAAAGACAGTTCTCGCAGTTTTCTGCCTCCGTCATAAACATCCAATACACGAATGCCCGCAACGAGGACTTCATTTAACCTACGGCAAATCTCATCATTGGCAACAACTGTATGATCCAAATCAAAATCAAGAAGCTCGCAATGGCTCTGTGTACCCACAGACAGCGGCAGCGCAATGGAAACAGACGGCCTTGGATTAAATCCTTGTGTGTGGGTAAGCGGCAGTCCTGCGCGCTTAAATGCCCGCTGAAACAAGCGCATCAAATCCAGGTGAGAAATCCAGATTGCGTTTCCTGTCTTTTCAAACAACATTCTAGGCATCGCAGTCCACCTCCTTCAAAAGTCGGTCCGCGCCACAGCCGCTGCATCCATGTCGGCAATCCGGAGTAATCAACCCTTCATAGGCGCGCTTGCGTTCCCGCTTCAAGAAAGCCTTACTCACACCCACATCAATGCTATCCCAGGGCAAACACTCATCCTCGCCATATCCGCGTACAGTATAGAAATCCGGTTCGACGCCGCAAGAATCAAAGGCATCCATCCAAACATCATACTTAAAATGCTCATCCCAGCCGTCCAACCTAGCGCCGTCTAGCACAGCCTTCTCAATCACTGCACCCAATCTGCGATCTCCTCTGGCCATAACCGCTTCCAAGCGGCTAAGATTCGGTTCGTGGTAGTCATACTCAATAGACTTGGCATAAAGATGGCTTTTTAACAGACGGCAACGCCGTATATATTCTTCCTGGGTAATTTGTTTTTCCCATTGGAACGGTGTATGGGGCTTTGGTACGAAGTACGCTGTTGCCACATGAACACGCAGTCCCCTTTTCTTGTTGGACGCGTGCTCTTTCCATGTTTGAATAATCTTGTATACAAGTTCTGCAATACCTAAAACATCTGCATCTGTTTCCGTTGGCAGTCCCAGCATAAAATAAAGCTTAACATTATTCCAACCGCCAGAAAAGGCTATGGCACATGTTGTAAGAATCTCTTCTTCTGTAAGATTTTTGTTAATTACATCACGCAGTCGCTGGGTGCCGGCTTCCGGCGCAAAGGTAAGGCCACTCTTTCTGAGTGTTTGCAGCTTCTGCATTAATTCCCTGGAAAAGTTATCTGCCCGCAATGACGGAACCGACAGATTAACACGGTTTTCTACGCAATACGGAATTAACCGATCTGTCAATTCCTTCAGTTGTCTATAATCTGAAGTAGAGAGACTGGACAAGGTGATTTCGTTGTGTCCGGAATCTTCCAGTGTTTTAACTGCCTGCTTATACAAAACATCTGCACTCTTTTTTCGTACAGGGCGGCAGGAAAATCCCGCCTGACAGAAACGGCAGCCACGGATACAGCCGCGAAACACCTCAAGATTTGCTCTATCGTGTACAATCTCTGTGGACGGTACGATCATTTTTGTGGGGTAATAGGCAGTATCCAAATTTTCAATTAGGCGCTTTGTAACAACCTGGGGTGTGCCTTCTTGGGGTATGATCTGACTGAGCGTTCCGTCCTCGTTATAAATATGCGTATAGAAAGACGGAACATAAATTCCGGGAATCTTCGCAACTTCCCGCAAAAAATCTTCCTTGCTCCAAGCCTCAGCCTTTGCTCGGTCATAAAGTGCTATAATCTCCGGGGTGATTTCTTCTCCTTCACCCAGAGAAAAAAAGTCAACAAAGTCAGCAAGGGGCTCAGGATTAAACGCACAGACGCCACCTGCAAACACAATATTCTTCAATCCGGACCGATCTTTTGATCTGACAGGAATTCCAGACAGCATTAGCATATTCAATATGTTTGTATAACACATTTCATAGCCAATGGTAAAGGCAATCATATCAAAATCCTTAACGCTATCCTGACTTTCCAATGCCCAAAGAGGCAGGTTATGCTGGCGCATAGCTTCTTCCATATCGGCCCAGGGCACAAAGACCCGTTCGCACCAAACACCATCCATTTGGTTCATAATGCCATATAAAATCCGCATTCCCACATTGGACATGCCAATTTCATATGTATCCGGAAAGCAAAATGCTACGCGAACACGAACCTGCGCCGGATCTTTTTGAATCTCATTATATTCACCGCCTGTGTAACGGGCAGGCTTTTGAACTGTGGGAAGAATTCTTTTTAATAAATCGGTCATATGGATACCTCTTTTGTGTCAATAGGATTATTCTAACCTCAGCCGTCGCTCTTTGCAAGTACATTTTGCATTCTTATTCTTAATAATCACAGATAAAGTAAAAATTAGCGGTATTATTCCCAGATGCAGGAACACCCATGCATACAGTGAAAAAGCAAACAAAATAACAAAAAACATCATTTCAATCGCAAGTGCAATGTTATTCGCCTTTGCTTCTTCGAAGATCGTTTGCAAAATTGACAAAACAGCACGACCTCCGTCCAAAGGATATATAGGAATTATATTATAAATACTTTGGAGGCATCCACACAGCGCTAGTCGAGGAAAATGTCTTACGACTAAAAGCATTAAAAAGCCGCTCAGAGGTCCAGCCAGCGCACACACAGCTTGGAATATACCCGCCTCCATATCCGTTTCGATTTTCGCACCATTTGGCGTTATGCGTACACCAATGACCCTGAAACCGGCAATCCGCAAAGCGGAATAATGAAAAAGCTCGTGAATTCCCGCTGCACAAAACCAACTCAAAACCCACCTTAGCGGAAAAATAATAATGGCAATTGCAAACCAAATTAAGAAGGCAGGATCGATCTGGAATAAACCATTATTATTTGCTTTGACCATGTCGAATGATCTCCACACAAAAAGCAGTAATTGCCTCCTCAAACTGCTCACCGTTCTGTAGATCCCGGATCATCGTATCCAACGCACCTGACGTTACTGCAGCATCACCCGGAAGCAGGAACTGCGGTAGTCCTTCCCTGCCGATTATACCAACAGCCAAAAAAAGTATAAGTAAGATTACAGTTAGCCTAAGAAAACGGGATTTTCTTTTTTGTCTGTATCTGCGTGGATACTTTTTTGACAAATGTGGGTCATATTGAATTTGATAACTCATTTCGATCCCTCCATAAAAATTATATGGACAGGCATAGAAAAAATTCTGGAAATTAAAATCATTCTCAAAATCGGGAATGTTTCCGGGGGTTACTTGACATCATTACCCATGGTCAGTATAATTTATACGATTAAATTTTTCGAAATGGAGAAACTTATGAAAAAAGCAATTCGGATCATTCTGCCGATTATTCTTGCTGTATCCATCATCGCTTGCCTTGCGTGGTATCTGCTTGTCTATGACCAGACATTTACCCGGGACATGCTTCTATATACCGCACGCCACTTTGAAAACCGGGGCAAGCATGAGACCGCTTCTGAAATCTACGATCTTGCCTATAGGCAAACAGCAGACAACGATGGTGTTGCCATCGAATTGGCTGAGCAGCATAAAGCGATCGGCAACTACACAAAAGCCGAATCTGTACTAAATCAGGCTATTGCTGATGGCGGTAGTGCGGAACTTTATATTGCCCTTTGTAAAACCTATGTTGAACAGGATAAGCTTTTAGACGCTGCAAAGCTTTTAGATGCTGTCTGCCGGAAAGACAGCACTGTGGATTCCTCCATTCGCGATGCTATTACAAGTTTACGCCCGGCAGCTCCGGTCCCATCTCCCGCCCCTGGCTTCTACAACCAGTACATCTCCGTAACCATTACATCTAATAACGGTTTGCTGTATGTAAATACCAACGGTGAATATCCATCTGTTCTTACCGATGCTTATGATGCTCCCATCACATTGCAAGCCGGCGAAAACACGATCTATGCCATCACGGTCAGTGAAAACGGACTCGTTAGTCCTATCTCCATCCTGGGCTACACTGTTGGTGGTGTCATTGAAGAAGTAATCTTTACAGATTCTGCAATTGAGCAGGCGGTTCGTACAATCCTCGGAAAATCTGAAATTGATGTACTGTTTACCAATGACCTGTGGGAAATCACTGAGTTTTCCATACCCGAAGGCGCTACCGACTATACTGACATCAAACACATGCAGTATTTAGAAAGTCTGACGATCTCCTCCGGTGTCGCAGGTCAACTCAATAACATTTCTTCTCTCTCTCAGCTAGCTACCCTGAATATTACAAATACACCGGTTGATACAGATGAACTAAAAATCATCGGTGTACTACCAAAGCTGCAAAAACTGACCTTAAGTGGTTGCGGACTGTCAACTGTAGCCGGTCTGGAGAATGCCACGGGCTTGATTAATTTGGATCTAAGCAAGAACACTGTGCGTAATATCGCGCCGCTTTCATCCATGAAAGACCTGCAGGAATTAAACCTACAGCACAATGCGCTTACAGACCTGTCTGCACTATCCTCTTGCACATCTCTGACCAGCTTAAATATTTCCAATAACTCGGTAGTAACCCTTGCTCCTGTTTGCGGAATCACCAGCATAACAAAACTCAATGCAGATCACAATGTCATTACGCAATTGGGTAATGTGGGTCAAATTACAGCCTTGACAGAACTGACTGTTTCTTATAATCAATTAACAGAAATCTCTCAGCTTGCCAATTCCACATCAATCAAAACTTTGGATATTTCCAACAATCAGCTTGCAGATATTTCCTTACTTGCTGATCTGCCTGCTTTGACCCACCTGAACTTCTCTTATAACCAAATTGCTACACTGCCCGTATTTGCTTCCGATTGTGCGCTTATTGAGATTAATGGGTCCCACAATCTGTTGACAAGCCTGGAGAATTTGGGTGGTCTAAAGAACATCAACACAGTATATATGGACTACAACACAGAAATTACATCTGTAAAAGCATTAACAGAATGTCCTGTTCTAATTTTGGTTTCTGTCTATGGCACAAAGGTTACTGAAATTACCATGCTCACAGACCAAAGTGTTATTGTTCATTACAACCCAACTACAGCCTAAAAGGATAACCCCCGGGATAAACTCCGGGGGTTATTCTTATACAACGAAAGACCCAGTCCTGTTGAACTGGGTCAATTTCATTATAGGCTTTATTCAGCAGGCATTGCTTCGTTTAAGGATTCCTGCTCTATTTCTAACAATAGCTTTTTATCCTGCTTGCTGGTTAGATCCAGTTTCTCATACATATCCGGACGACGCGCCTTGGTTCTAAGCAAGGATTGTTTTCTACGCCATTGTCGAACCTTTTCATGATTGCCGGACAGCAAAATTTGCGGCACTTCCCTTCCGTGCCACACCGCTGGGCGGCTATATTGGGGATATTCCAGCATTCCGTTAAAGTGGCTTTCGTCCTCAAAACATTCCGGATCTGCAAGCACACCTGGTACCATTCTGCAAACAGCATCCGTAACCGCCATTGCAGCAATCTCACCACCGGTCAAAACAAAATCGCCAAGAGAGATTTCTTCATCCACACACTCATCAATAAAGCGCTGATCGATACCTTCATAATGTCCGCAAACAAGAATCAGGTTCTCCATTTTACTCAGACGGATTGCATCTGCCTGAGTAAAGGTCTTGCCGCAGGGCGACATGTAGATCGTATGGACAGGTCCACCAGCCTGATCACACACAGATTCCCAGCAGCGATACAGCGGGTCTGCTGTCATAACTGCACCCCTGCCTCCACCATAGGGATAATCATCAACTTGATTTTGTTTGTTGGCAGTATAATCACGGATCTGGTGTGCTTCAATTCGAATAATCCCCCGCTCCTGGGCCCGACCGAGAATACTTTCAGAAAGAACATCACCAACAGTATCCGCAAATAAGGTCAGAATGTCAACTCTCATCGGTACGCATCCCTTCAATCAACTGCACCTGCATAACGCATCTGTCCACATCCGTAGACAGCACAAAGGCCTTTACAGCCGGGATCATATAGGTGTGCTCACCCTTCACCACATAAACTTTATTTCCCGGGTAATCCAGAACATCGGTGATTACACCAATTTGCTCATTATCGGCAAAAACCTGAATGCCAATCAGCTCCGCAACGAAGATCAGATCCGAGTCCGCATCTTCCCGATAGACCTCTACAATTTTACCGCGCATAGCCTGAGCATCCTCCATTGCGTCAACACCCTTTAATTTCAACAAATTGCAGGTCTTTTGGATGCGACAGGCTTCCACTTTATACTCCGTGCCATCAATGCGAACACGGTTAAATTCCACTAAAAAATCCGGGCCGTCAGCCCAAGGCAGAACCTTCATCTCACCACGAACACCATGGGTCGATACAATCTCGCCTGCCTCTAAATATTGCAATTTCATACAATACCTCACAAAATTGGAAAATGCGTGGCTGATATTGCCACGCATAACCCGTTAATCCACGATTTCGACCGTGATTTTTTCGCCGGTGCGTTGTGCAACGGTTTTCACGATTGTGCGAATTTCCTTCGCAATTCGGCCCTGGCGGCCGATGACCTTACCCATATCGCCGGGGGCAACATGGAGTTCCAGTACCTTGCCGTCTTCGTTCGACAATTCATTTACAGTAACTGCTTCAGGTTCGTCCACCAGATTTTTTGCCATATACAGCAAAAGTTCTTTCATTGTGTATAAACTCCTTTGAGCAATTACAGCACGCCAGCGTTCTTCAGCAGGCCACGAACTGTATCGGTGGGCTGTGCGCCGTTCTTGATCCAAGCCTGTGCCTTCTCAGCATCAATGTTGATGGTAGCGGGCTCGGTCAAGGGGTTGTAGGTACCGATCTCCTCAATGCAACGGCCATCACGGGGGCTACGGGAGTCAGCAACAACGATGCGGTAGAAAGGAGCCTTCTTTGCACCCATTCTTCTGAGTCTGATTTTAACCATGAGTTTCACCTCCAAGTAAATTTGTATCTTTATATCGCAAAGCAATTTGCTTTCAGCGAACCAATCAAGGGGTTTTAAAAACCCGGGAAGCCCATGCCACCAAATCCGCGCATACGCTTCATTTTCTTTCCGGCACCGGGACCGGAGAACTGCTTTATCATAGAACGCATCTGGTCAAAGGATTTCAAAAGGCGGTTTACATCTTCTACCTTGACACCGGCACCGGCCGCAATTCGCTTTTTACGGCTTGCACCGATCATGCCGGGATTTTCCCGTTCCTTCGGGGTCATGGAAAGAATAATCGCCTCTGTTCTGCCCATTGCCCTTTCATCAAGCTGAACATTTTTCAAACCCGCACCACCGGGCATTTGCGCCAGCAGCTCCTGCATGGAACCCATTGACTTGAGCTGTACCATCTGATCGTAAAAATCCTGCAAAGTAAATTTGTTGGATTTCAGACGCTCTTCCAGTTCCTCAGCTTTTTTTGCATCAAATGCCTTTTCCGCCTTTTCGATCAGGCTGAGCACATCGCCCATCCCCAGAATGCGGGATGCCATACGATCTGGATGGAAAGGCTCGATGTCCTCCAGCTTTTCACCCATACCGGCAAATTTAATAGGCTTTCCGGTAATTGCACGGACAGACAGCGCTGCGCCGCCTCTTGCATCGCCGTCCAGCTTACTAAGCATAACGGAATCAATATCCAGCCATTCATGAAAGCTTTGCGCCGCATTTACAGCATCCTGACCGGTCATTGCATCCACAACCAGCATGATCTCATCTGGTTTTACTGCAGACTTAATGTTCTTCAGTTCGTCCATCAAAGCTTCATCCACATGAAGGCGGCCGGCAGTATCCAAAAAGACCATGTCATGTCCATGCTGACGGGCATAAAGAACAGCTTCCTTAGCAATTTGAACCGGGTCAGTTTGACCTTTTTCGAAAACTGGAATACCCAGCTTTTCACCACAAACCTTCAGCTGCGTAATTGCAGCCGGGCGGTAAATATCACAGGCAACCAGCAAAGGATTCTTACCCTGACGCTTCTGCAAGCCTGCCAGCTTGCTGCCGTTTGTGGTTTTACCGGCACCCTGCAGACCCACAAGCATAACCACAGTCGGTCCATTGGGATTGATGGTAATATGTTTTATCTCACTGCCCATTAAAGCAGTCAGTTCTTCATTTACGATCTTAACGATCATTTGCGCCGGACTTAAGGCTTCCAGCACATCGACGCCAACACAGCGCTCTGTAACGGATTTTGTAAAATCCTTAACAACCTTATAGCTTACATCCGCTTCCAGCAGTGCCATGCGTATCTCACGCATAGCCTCTTTTACATCGGATTCCTTCAGACGGCCCTTGCCTCTAAGCTTTTTGAAGGTTGCAGCAATTTTTTCAGTCAGTCCTTCAAATGCCATATTATTCTCCTAAATCCTGTGCCGCAGCCATAATATCGGCAGCCATTGCAGAAACCTGTGGGTCAGCATTTTGGGAAAGCTGCTGCGCCCTTTCCAGAATCTGCTTTGACGCCTTGCGGCATGCAAGATCCCGGCGAACACAACCGGTCTTTTCCTCCATCTTCAAAAGAAGTGCTTCCGTGCGGCTCAGATTATCATGAACACCCTGACGACTGATACCCAGTTCTTCACCGATCTCGCCCAGGGAGAGGTCCTGATGATAGCGCATCTCAAAGCAAAGCTTCTGCCGCTCTGTGAGCAAAGCGCCGTAATAATCGTACAGTAAAATTAATTCCGTACCGTTCATTTGGGCCTCCTGTCAAGGTTCATTGCTTGATACCTGCAGCATTATAGCATAGCGCAACAGCGATGTCAAGTATTTTTACATTACATTGAAAAATTTTTATAACAACCGGTACCACCTGCGTTTTTCCTGCACTTTTATAAAACCCAGGCGTTCATATAAGGCGATGGCCTTTTCGTTTGTAGACGCCACTTCAAGTAGGACCCGATCACCGCACAAGGCGTGATTCAGTGCAAGTAGAACCTTTTCGCCAGCTCCTGGTTGTACAGAGATTACTGTTTGAATCGTATCACCAATGGCAACGCCGATTCCAAGCAGTTCATTGCCATAATGGACAAAATACCCCCCGCCTTCCCGAATCAGTTTCTCCATACTTCTCTGACTCATGTAAGAAAAATTGTCTACGCTACCCATTCGCTCATTATAAATCCCACGCCAACGCTCTGCCGTCTGCTTCGTAACCGGAAAAATTGCAGCATCGGTATCGGGTAAGCTGCTGCGGTCTGCGGTCATCTGCAAAATTGCTGTATGGAAAGGATACTGTTCCAGGCACGGATGATTGCAGGCATAAATTTTTTCAGCACCGGCGACCTTGCAAAAATCCGCGCACTCAGCTATGAGCTGTTGCACAGAAAGAGTATCCTGAATTGTTATATATGCTGTTTTGGTGTAGGGTATTTCACGCAGAACCAAGCTGGCTACGCCGTTACCGGTTGTGAATACAGGAAAATCTCTCATTTTACTCACCCTGATTATCTTATCACAGATTCCACAGTCCGTCCAGTTGTGATTTTATTGTAAACAACACAATAAAACACTTGATTTTGCCATCAAATAACATATAATAACTCTAGTTTCACTACATTTGGAGGTTACTTATGAAGAAAATTATCTGCAAAAAGGAATATGACACAGAAAATAGCACTGTGATTATGCAGAACACACACAGTTATTTCGGTGATCCTGCCGGTTACGAGGAAACCCTGCATCAGACACCGTCCGGCTTGTACTTCATTCACGTTAATGGCGGTGCAGAATCTATCTATCCCCAGGAAGATATTATTCGTTTAGCAAAAGCAAAAGTGAATGAGTGGATTGAATCCCACAGGTGATTTTAGCAGGAGACTGGTACCAGTCTCCTGCTTTTCATTCCTTGACACATGTGGTATAGTATATATGCAAATTAATCTAGGGAAATATGGTTTGTACTTATGAGAAAAATTATAATTATTCTGATTCCAGCCCTTATTTTTGGACTGTTTTCTGGCTGTGCTACACAAGCAACCACCTATCAGGTTGTGGCATCTACATTACCGGTTTATAACTTTACAACTGCACTTTGTGAAGATACCGGCATCACTGTTGGCAGACTGATATCAGAAAATGTTTCATGCTTACACGACTACACCCTGCAAACCGCACAAATGCGTATGCTGGAAACCAGCAAAACCGTTGTGATCTCCGGTGCGGGATTGGAATCTTTTTTGGACGATGCCTTATGGCAAAACGAATCCATCATCGACGCATCGGCAAATATTAATTTGCTTCACAGCAAAGATTGCGAGGATCACCACACAGACCACTCTCACGAGGAAGACCCCCACATTTGGCTTTCTCCTGTCAACGCAAAGATCATGGCAGAAAATATTTGTGCCGGACTGGTTCAGCATTTCCCTCAGTTTGAGGATATCTTTTGTAAGAACCTAAAAACATTACATCATGATTTGGATCAATTACAGCGATACGGTGAAGAATCCCTTTCCTCCCTTTCCAATCGAAACTTGATTACATTCCATGACGGATTTCACTATTTTTCCAGTGCCTTTAATCTGAACATTTTGCATGCTGTTGAGGAAGAAGCCGGAAGTGAGGCTTCCGCTTATGAATTGACAGAGCTAATTATGCTTGTGCAGGAACATGACCTGCCGGCAGTATTTGCAGAAACGAACGGAAGCACCTCTGCTGCAAGTGTGATCGCAGCAGAAACCGGAGCTGACATTTTCTATCTTGACATGGCAATGTCAGACCAAGATTATTTTGATGCCATGTACCACAACATTGACACAATCAAGGAGGCCTTGGAATGAACATCACTTCCCATGGCGGATCCTGCGAACATTCCTGTTGTTTGCGGATTCAGGATCTGTCTGTAAAAATCGGTAATGATATAATTCTGAGCAATATCAATCTACATGTCCATTGTGGCGAGCTTGTGGCGTTGATCGGCCCGAACGGTGCAGGCAAAAGCACACTGATCAAAGCGATTCTGGGTCAGCAAGAATATGACGGTGTTATATCCTTTGCGGTACCCGGACAACGAAACCGCTCTGCCAAAATTGGCTATGTGCCCCAAAGCCCAGCCTTCGATCCCGGCGATCCGGTTACAGTTGCAGATCTGTTTGCATGCTGTATGAGCAAACGCCCAGCACTGTTTGGTATTTCAAAGGGCATGCGTGATAAAGTAACCACTTGCTTGGAACGGGTTCACGGCGAGGAATTAATCGACAAGCGGGTTGGTACGCTCTCCGGTGGAGAATTGCAGCGAATATTACTGGCATTGGCCCTTGAGCCAATCCCCAATATTTTGATTTTAGACGAACCCCTTTCCGGTGTTGATGTGGATGGAATGGAGACTTTGATGGATATGCTGGACGAAATTCGTCAGGTCTACGACCTTTCCATCTTAATGACTACCCATGACTTTGCAATGCTTCCCCGATATGCTGACCAGGTGGTGCTGATTGACCGAACCATGGTTCGGCAAGGAACCCCTGTCGAGGTCCTTGGATCTCAGGAATTTGGCAACGCATTTAACAGAAAGGGGGGTATTTTATGATCGATATTTGGTACGATATCTGTCATACACTCCCCTTTGAAATGCTTCGGTGGAACTTCATGTGTAATGCTCTGCTTGCTGTCATGATCATGTCTCCCCTATTCGGTTTATGTTCCACAATGATCGTTACCGGCCGCATGAGCTTCTTCTCTGACGCCCTTGGCCATTCAGCGTTCACAGGCATCGCCATTGGTTGCATATGCGGCATTGCAGCACCCACATGGGTTGCAATCATCTTTGCTGTTGCGTTCTCTTTAATATTTTCCTATGTGCGCAGCCACAGCAATCAAGCAGCTGATACTTTAATTGGTGTATTTTCCAGTACCGCAGTTGCCCTTGGAATTTTTATTGCAACGCTTGGCGGCAGTAGCTTCACAAAGTACAACAAATACTTAATCGGCGACATTCTCTCTGTTACACCCCAACAAATTGGTCTGCTGGCATTGGTACTCATCGCTGTTGTTTTCTTCTATATTTTGTTTTCCAACCGCTTGACTCTATGCGCCATCCACCCCCAACTGGCATCCTCCCGGGGGATTGCTGTTGGATTCACCCAAACTATATTCACCACAGCCATTTCTGTGATCGTTACTCTTGCAATTTCCTGGGTAGGCCTTTTGATCCTGAATTCCCTTTTGGTCCTTCCCGCCGCAGCCGCCAGAAATATTACAAGAAATCTCCGGCAATACGGCTTATTTTCCATTGTATTTGCACTGATCGCCGGTATCTGCGGTCTATGGCTGTCTTATGTGCTGGGAACATCCGCAGGCGCTGCTATCTGTCTTGTGCTTGCAATAATCTTTATGCTATCCTTCTTATATAGAAAGGTCAGATCTTAAATGCAAACCGTGAACATCCACCCCATTGCCCATATGCGAAGTGATTTCCATACAAAGTTTGGAATCCCACGGCAAAGCGGCCTTGTAGATGAACTCCGTTCTACAATCGTTTTTGAACCGGAATACCAAAACGCCGACGCCCTGCGTGGGATTGAAGCCTTTTCCCATTTGTGGATCATTTGGCATTTTTCCGGGGCGGTACAGGATCAATGGTCGCCAACCGTTCGCCCGCCAAGACTTGGTGGCAATACCCGCATGGGCGTATTTGCAACACGCTCCCCTTTTCGTCCCAATTCCCTTGGAATGTCCTGTGTAAAGCTGATTGGGCTTGAACAAACGGCGGATAACGGCACAGTTATACATGTTTCCGGCGCTGATCTTATGAACGGCACGCCCATCTTCGATATAAAGCCTTATATTCCCTACAGCGACTGTCATCCAGATGCTGCCGGCGGTTTTACAGACTCAGCGAAGGAGTTTTTGTTGCAAGTAGATTTCCCCGACAATCTCCTTAAAATCATCCCTGAAGAGAAGCAAACAGCACTGGTCGGCGTTCTCTCTCATGATCCCCGCCCTTCCTATCAAAACACATCAGACCGCATTTACGGTCTATTCTTTGCCGGATTTAATATTCGATTCTCTGTAGTCGATACAACATTATTTGTGAAGGAAGTAACGAAACTATGATCATCGATTTTCATACACACGCCTATCCTGATGCAGTAGCACCGCACGCTCTTGCGAACATGCGTTCTCTGGCGCACTGTAGATTCTATACAGACGGAACAGTAGCAAACCTAACAAGATCTATGGCGCAAGCAAACGTCGACTACAGCGTTGTACTGCCCGTCGTAACGAACCCAACCAAAGCAAATGTGATTAATAATATTTCTATCCAAAACAACGGCAAAAACGGCTTAATTTACTTTGGTGGCATTCATCCTGATACAGAAAATTACCGGGAAGAATTGGACCGTTTGGTGCAATTCGGAATAAAAGGTATCAAAATTCACCCACAGTATCAAAACACACCTGTCGACGACATTCGGTATTTGCGGATATTAGAACATGCCGCAAAGCTTGGTCTTATTGTTGTTGTGCATGCAGGCGTGGAATGCGCTTACCCTGACCGGCATTTAAGTAATCCGAAAATGATACGCAATGTTCTAACCCAGGTAGAAGGTCTGTCAATGGTTGCAGCCCACATGGGTGGAGTTCAGCGCTGGGATTGTGTGGCCGAAAATCTTTTGGATACCAGCGTATATCTGGATGCCTCCTGTGTACTTGGGCGGATAAAAACAATTCAATATCAGTTTCTTACAAAGAAAGTCCGCCTCATGAACGAGGATGATTTTATAAAACTTGTAAAATGTTTTGGTGCAGAAAGAATCCTTTTTGGTTCTGATACGCCTTGGGTAAGCCAAAAGGAGTCTGTCTCTGTTTTAAAAACGCTACCGCTTACCGATGCGGAAAAAAATAATATTTTATATAAGAATGCACAGAAGTTACTGAATCTGTGATCTATAGGCAAAAAAGGAGCAGATCATGAAGCGCCCTACTCAAAATATATTAAATGGCCCACTGTTTTCCGGGGTCATTCAATATACAATCCCCGTTATTTTAACAAGTATTCTGCAGTTGCTGTTTAATGCTGCAGACCTGGTAATTGTTGGCCGTTATTGCGGCAGTATTTCTGTTGCCGCTGTTAGCGCAACCAGTGCGATTACTAATTTACTCGTAAATCTGTTCGTGGGTCTATCTGTTGGTACCGGCGTCTGTATTGCCCAGGGATTGGGTGCAAAACAAACACAGAGTGTCCATAAAACTGTGCATACTGCACTTCCAACCGCACTAATTAGCGGTGCAATTCTTACTGTGTTGGGTGTTGCTTTTGCCGAAGATATGCTACAATTAATGGGAACACCGGATTCCGTCCGTCCCCTGTCCACTATTTATATGCAAATTTACTTTGGTGGCATTGTCTTCTCCCTGGTTTATAATTTCTGCGCTTCCATACTTCGTGCTGCAGGCGATACAAAAAGCCCTCTTATCTTCCTGATGATCTCCGGAGTTGCCAATGTTGCTATGAACATTGTCTTTGTTACAGCTTTTGACATGAATGTAGCCGGTGTTGCATTGGCAACCACAATCTCTCAGGGTATTTCTGCTGCATTAGTTGTGTGGGCGCTGATGCGCCGCACCGACTGTTGCAAGCTGTATCTGTCCAGGCTCTGCATCTGTAAGCAGTCATTGCTGAAAATACTTCGCATCGGTTTGCCAGCAGGCATCCAAAGCTGTGTATTCTCCATTTCCAATGTGATCATCCAGTCTTCCATTAACTCCTTCAATTCAGAGGCATTAATGTCCGGTAACGGCGCTGCAGCAAGTATTGAAGCATTCCTATATGTAACAGTCAACGGCTTTTATCAATGCGCTATCAATTATACAGGTCAAAATACCGGTGCCCGACAATACGATCGTGTTCGAAAGGTCCTTGGTGTTTGCCTGTTATATGTAACGGTTATTGGCATTGCTTTAGGTCTTACTGTATACCGCTTTGGCGAGCAGTTATTATCCATTTATATCGTCGACTCCCGGGAAGCAATTGCATACGGACTTATCCGGTTTTCCCTGCTATGTGTACCGTACTTCATCTGCGGTGCTATGGAGGTTTTCACCGGTACTCTACGCGGACTAGGCTCTTCCATTGTTCCTATGCTTATCTCGATCCTGGGTGTCTGCGGTATTCGTATTGCATGGATATATACCGTGTTTCAGGTTCCTGCATACCATACACCACAATACCTTTACCTTTCTTACATTATAAGCTGGAGTGTAACCGCCTTGGTTCTTTTTGCAGCACTGACCGTCCTGTTCCGCAATAAAACTGGAAAGTCATTGCTCTTCTACAAAAAATCGTAAAAACTACTTGCATCTCATTTTTTGATGTGTTATAATCCAATTAATCATATTCAGGAGGCCAAAACAGTTATGATGAATCTGACAGCACAGTTTTATTTTGGCTACTATTACTTTTTTACTGATAAAAAGTAATAGCGTTTTGTGCTGCAATCATTTTTGGCCTAATCTAGTATTTTCAGACGCTGCACAGAATCGCATCTGTGCAGCGTTTTATTTTTTTAGGAGATGATATTATGATCGCTGTGTTGAAAAACGGTACAACTCAGGAGCAAACAGAACATCTTGTAAATTGGCTTAAGCACATGAATCTGGATGTCCATGTCTCAGAAGGCCAGGAATTTACCATTTTGGGCCTGATCGGCGATACCAGCCGTGTGGATTTGGAGCTTCTTAACAGTCTGGAAATTGTGGAATCCGTAAAACGGATTTCTGAACCTTTTAAACAAGCAAACAGAAAATTCCAGCCGGATAACACGGTTATCACGGTGGGTAACGCTAAGTTTGGCGATGGTCATTTTTCTATGATTGCAGGTCCTTGCTCGGTGGAAAACGAAGATCAGATCATTCAGGTAGCCATGGATGTAAAAGCTGCCGGTGCAGATGTGCTCCGTGGCGGTGCATTTAAGCCCCGCACTTCTCCTTATGCATTCCAGGGCATGAAGGACGAAGGAATTCGTTTGTTGGTAGAGGCAAAGAAGGTTACGGGTCTTCCCATCATCACGGAGATAATGAACATTCGGACATTGGACCTGTTCCAGGATGTGGATATTATTCAGGTTGGCGCACGGAATATGCAGAATTTTGACCTGCTGCAAGAACTGGGCAAAACAAAGAAACCCATCCTACTAAAGCGAGGTCTTGCCAACACTCTGCAAGAACTTCTCATGAGTGCGGAATATATTATGAGTGAGGGAAACGAGAACATTATTCTCTGTGAGCGGGGCATTCGAACCTATGAAACCTCTACACGCAACACATTAGATTTATCTGCTGTACCTGTACTGCATCAGATGACCCACTTGCCTGTTGTGGTTGACCCCAGCCACGCAACCGGAAAGGCCTCTTTAGTCCCATCTATGGCCATTGCCGCTACTGCAGCAGGTGCCGATGGCATCATGATCGAAGTGCACAACAATCCGGCTTGTGCACTTTGTGATGGCGCACAATCCCTGACGCCCGCGCAATTCACAGAACTAAACGCCCGCATCAAGCGGATTCGGGAGGCATTGGCATGATCGTCGGCATCTTGGGTCTTGGTCTGATTGGCGGCTCACTTGCCCGGGCCTACGCAAAGGCTGCGCATACCGTACTAGCCTGTGAAAAAGACGAATCCATGCTGAGTTTTGCGCAGCTTGCCGGAGTCTGCCACGGTGCTTTAAATGCGCAAACGATCCCAACATGTGATCTGATCCTTCTCTGCATTTATTCCGACGGTTCCGCTAAATGGCTGGAGGAAAACGGGCATTTGATTCAGAAAAACGCATTGGTAATTGACTGTTGCGGTATCAAAAAGGCGATCTGTGATCGATGTTTCCCTGTGGCCCGAAAATACGGTTTTACTTTTGTTGGCGGACACCCTATGGCAGGTTCTCACAATTCCGGCTTTAAATATAGCCGCTCTAATTTATTTCAAGGAGCCCCTATGGTGCTGGTTCCGCCAAGATATGACGATATGCAGCTTTTAGAACAGTGCAAGGAAGCCCTTGCACCCTGTAAGTTTGGCTCCTTCTCCGTAACAACCGCAGAGGAACACGACCGTATGATCGCTTTTACTTCACAGATGCCTCATATCATTAGCAACGCGTTTATTAAGTCCCCTACCGCCCTGTCCCACAAAGGTTTTTCAGCCGGAAGCTATAAGGATTTGACCCGCGTTGCATGGCTGAATCCACAAATGTGGGCAGAGTTGTTTTTATCCAATCAGGAAAATGTTTTGCGTGAACTGGATCGATATATGCATTCCCTTGGTGCATATCGGGAAGCGATCGCAAATCATGACGAAGAAAAACTGATTGAATTATTAAACGAAGGCCGTTTACGCAAGGAGGAGGTGGACGGATGAATACCATTACTGTCCGTGCTTCAAAAGAATATAATGTTCTTGTGGGCGCCAACCTGATCTGTCAGCTTGGTAACCGTTGCGCTGAATTGCAAAAAACAGGAAAAGCGGCCATTATCAGCGACAGCAATGTATGGCCTATTTACGGCTCTCTGGCTGTAAAGAGCCTGGTTGATGCTGGCTTTGAAGTACTTCATTTTGTCTTCCAGGCCGGTGAAGCCAGCAAGAACGCCAACACATACTTAAACATATTAAATTTTCTTGCTGAAAACAAAATAACGCGCTCCGATTTGATAATTGCTTTGGGCGGAGGCGTTGTTGGCGACATTACCGGTTTTGCTTCAGCAACCTTTTTACGCGGTGTTTCCTATGTGCAGGTGCCCACCACGCTTTTGGGAATGGTAGATTCCTCTGTTGGGGGAAAAACCGCTATTGACCTGCCTGCAGGCAAAAATTTAGTCGGTGCATTCTATCAACCCAGCCTGGTTTTATGCGATATCGATGCACTGTCTACACTGTCTGATCGCGATTTTCAAGATGGTTGCGCTGAAGTTATTAAATACGCCATTCTGTATGACAATGCACTATTTGACCATCTTTCCCAAAATGGACTTTCCTTTGACCGCGAACGCGTTATATCCCGTTGCGTGGAGTTAAAACGCAACGTTGTAATGGAAGATGAGTTTGATACCGGTTGTCGGCAGCAGTTAAATTTAGGACATACCATTGGACATGGTGTTGAAGCACAAAGTAACTATTCAATATCTCACGGTCAAGCTGTTGCAATCGGTACGGCTATCGTGGCTAGGGCTGCTAGTTCGGTGGGAATTTGCAGCAATTCAGTCAGTCAAAAAATATGCGCAATTTTGTGCAGCTTCAACTTGCCGATCAAGACCGATTACACTGCTGCACAGCTTTATCAATCTGCATTGTCAGACAAAAAACGTTCCGGTGATACAGTTAATCTGATTGTTCCGGAAAAGATTGGCCGGTGTATCATACAACCTACACCGATTTCACAACTTCAATCCTTTATCGAGGCAGGTTTATAATGGACATTCGAATCTATCCCGGCAAATTGACAGGTATAATTCAGGCAATTCCCTCCAAATCTCAGGCTCATCGCCTGCTGATCTGCGCCGCCTTTGCCGACGGTCAAACTGAAATTGTCTGCCCCCAAACAAACGAAGATATAGAAGCCACCGCTGCCTGTTTGCGTGCATTGGGTGCACAAATTACCCGAACAGAAGATGGCTATCTTGTTATCCCAGTTTCCAAGATCCCAGAAACAGCAGTAATGCATTGCCGGGAGAGTGGCTCTACCCTTCGATTTATGCTTCCGATTGCCGGAGCTTTGGGAATTGAAACCACCTTCTATATGTCCGGAAGACTTTCAAAACGCCCCCTATCTCCCTTATGGGAGGAAATGGAGCGCATGGGTTGTTCCCTCACCCGTCCAACAGAAGATACAATTACTTGTACCGGTAAGCTTAGAAACGGTACATACGAAATTGATGGCGGCGTTTCCAGTCAATTTATAACCGGTTTATTATTTGCGTTTTCTTTGATGTCCGGTAGCAGTAGATTAAACATTACCGGAAAAATCGAGTCAAAGCCCTATATCACCATGACCTTACAGGCACTTGCAGCTTTTGGTGTAAAATGCAGTCCAGAAAGCATACATGGAGCATTCCCCTTTCATTCGCCCAATCGTCTGATTGTGGAGGGAGACTGGAGTAACGGTGCATTCTTTCTAGCGGCAAGTACGCTTGGAAATTCTGTATCTGTTTCCGGTTTAAATGCAGAATCTGCCCAAGGTGATCGTGCTGTGGCTGCGATTATTGAGGATATGGCGAATCACATTTCGGTCAGTGCAGCAGACATCCCCGATCTTATTCCCATTTTGTCTGTTGTAGCTGCTGCAAACCACGGCGCTGTTTTTACAAAAATTGAACGACTACGGCTGAAGGAATCCGACCGCGTGGAATCCACCATAGCCATGTTGCGAAATCTCGGTATCCATGCCGAAGCGACGCACGACACATTAACTGTTTATCCGGGATCATTCCACGGTGGCACTGTGGATTCAGTGAACGACCACCGCATTGCTATGTCCGCAGCAATCGCTGCCACATTGGCTGACAGTCCTGTAACCATTCTGGATGCACATTGCGTTGCAAAATCCTACCCAACCTTTTGGGATGAATACCGCAAATTAGGAGGCAATTATGAGCAGTACATACGGTGAAGCACTAAAGCTATCTATATTTGGCCAATCACATGGTCCTGCCATTGGCATGACTCTTGACGGCATCCCTGCAGGTCTGCCGGTAGATTTTGATCAGCTGCAGGCATTTTTGGCTCGCCGTGCACCGGGTAAACAGGATTATTCCACACCCCGTAAGGAGTCAGATAAGCCTGAATTTCTTGCAGGCATTGTAGATGGCTATACATGTGGCGCTCCAATTGCCGCCGTGATTCAAAATACCAACACCCATTCTCAGGATTATAGCGGTCTTAAGGATTGTCCGCGGCCTGGGCACGCCGACTTTACTGCCCAGATAAAATATGGCGGTTATCAGGATGTTGCCGGTGGTGGACATTTCTCCGGACGCTTGACAGCACCATTATGTATTGCCGGCGGCTTGTGCAAGCAATGGCTGGCAGAAAAAGGCATTCAAATTGGCGCCCATCTGATTTGTGTCGGGGGCGTTACTGACGATCCTTTTGACCCGATTGCTCCCCAACTGGATCATGTAAGATCAGATTTTCCGGTTCTGTCTGAAGCTGCAGGCGCACGAATGCAGGAGATCATTGCACAGGCAAAAGCAGATGGCGACAGCGTCGGTGGCATTATTGAATGCGCTGTTACCGGACTTCCCGCCGGGTTGGGAGATCCAATATTTTCCGGTATGGAGAGCCGCATCGCCCAGTTGGTTTATGGTATTCCCGCAGTGAAGGCTGTGGAATTCGGCGCAGGCTATGCCGCCGGTTATATGCGCGGTAGTGAGCACAACGATGCATTCACAGTAAAAAATGGCACTGTGCGTCCCCTGACGAATCGAGCTGGTGGCATCTTAGGCGGTATTACTACCGGTATGCCCCTTTACTTTCAGGTAGCAATCAAGCCTACACCATCTATCCCAAAACAGCAACAAACGGCATCCTTCAGCAAGCTGGAAACAGTTGCCCTGGAAGTAAAGGGTCGGCACGACCCCTGCATTGCTCCCAGAGCGGTTCCTGTTATGGAAGCTGCAGCAGCAATTGCGATTTACGATGCTTATTTACAGAACAATCAAACACGGAGGTAAAGAAATGGAACTAAAAGAGATTCGGGATCAGATTAACCAGGTTGATGACGAACTTGTGCGGTTGTTTGTAAAACGAATGGGTCTTTCTGCACAGGTTGCAGACTATAAAAAAGCAAACAACATGCAGATATATGTTCCTGCACGGGAACGAGAAATTCTTCAGGATGTTGCCGAAAAATCAGGGCCCGAAATGGCAAACTATACTCGCGTCTTATATTCTCTTTTATTTGAGATGAGCCGCAGCTATCAGAGTAAACGAAACACAGAGGCAACCCCTCTCTATCGGCGCATCACCGATTCTATTGAAAATACCCAAAAGCTATTCCCTCAGTCTCCTATGGTCGCCTGCCAAGGTGTAGAGGGTGCATACTCCCAAATCGCATGTGAAAAAATCTTTAAAACACCAATGATCATGTACTTCAAAAACTTTGATGGTGTATTTCAAGCCATTGACCAGGGGCTGTGCCAGTACGGCATTCTTCCCATTGAGAACTCTACTGCCGGCTCCGTTAAAAAAGTGTATGATTTGATGATCCACCACAACTTCTCAATCGTGCGCACTTTCCGTTTGAAGATCGATCACAATTTACTGGCAAACCCCGGAGCAAAGCTTGAAGATATTAAGGAAATCTATTCCCATGAGCAAGCAATTAGTCAGTGTACAGAATTCCTTGCCGCACATCCCCAAATCAAGGTAATTACAGTCGAGAACACCGCAGTTGCCGCTAATCTTGTTGCCCAATCCGGCCGAAACGACGTTGCCGCACTTTGTAGCCATGCCTGTCAGGAATTGTATGGCCTGAAGTGTCTTAAGGATTCCGTCCAGGACAAGGGCAATAACAGAACTCGCTTTATCTGTATTAGCAAGAATCTGGAAATTTATCCCGGCTCTGACAAGACCTGCATTATGATGGTCCTGGCCCACAAACCCGGTGCGCTGTACCGCGTACTGGCAAGAATGTATGTGCTTGGCATTAATGTAATTAAGCTGGAGTCCCGTCCGATTCCGGATCGGGAGTTTGAATTCATGTTCTATTTTGATCTGGAAACCTCTATCTACTCAGAAGAATTTGTCCAGCTTATGTGCGAACTGGACGATTTGTGTGATGAATTCAAGTACTTGGGAAGTTATACTGAGGTAGTGTAATGCAATGTGGTTTACTTGGGCGAAAGCTGGGGCATAGCTACTCCCCCTTGATCCATAGCTATTTAGGCAATTATCAATATACTTTGTACGAGAATGAACCGGAGTGTCTTGCAAACTTTTTCCAAGGCACCCCGTTTACCGGAATCAATGTAACAATTCCCTACAAAAAAACCGTTATTCCCTATTGTTCTGCGCTTTCCGATCAGGCTAAGCGCCTTGGCGCAGTGAATACCATTGTTCGAAAACCTGACGGCAGCCTGATCGGTCATAACACCGACTACTTTGGATTTTCTTCCATGGTGGAAAAAACCGGATTGTCCCTGGGCGGTAAAAAAGTACTGGTTTTAGGCAGTGGTGGCGCCTCTGTAACAGTACAGGCCGTATTACAGGAATTGAATGCCCGCACCGTTGTTATTTCTCGAAGCGGCGAAAACAATTACAATAACCTAACCCTTCATACAGATGCGGCAGTAATCGTAAACACAACTCCGGTTGGTATGTATCCAAATAACGGAATTGCCCCTGTGGACATAGATCTGTTTCCTAATTTGGAGGGTGTATTGGATCTAATATATAATCCTTCCAGAACCAAACTTCTTATGGATGCTGAAGCCCGTGGACTTATCGCTGAGAACGGTTTGTGGATGCTCGTTGCGCAAGCGAAAGAAAGTGCGCAATGGTTCTGCGGCAAATCCATCTCCAATGACCAAATCTCCTTTATCTACCAAAAGCTTCGACAGCAGATGGAGAATATCATTCTGGTCGGCATGCCCGGCTGCGGCAAATCTGCCATTGGTAAGTTATTGGCAAAACAGCTTGACAAAGCATTTATAGATGCCGATACTATAATAGAGGAAAGGGCCGGAATGTCGATTCCTGAGATTTTTGCAAAATCCGCAGAACAAGGGTTTCGACTGCTGGAAACATCTGTGCTTTCTGATTTAGGAAAGGGCTCCGGAGCTGTAATCGCAACCGGTGGCGGTTGCGTTACCAGACCAGAAAACTACCCCTTACTGCATCAGAACGGTCGCATTATTTGGATCAAACGGGACGTCAGCGTCCTCCCCACAGACGGACGCCCCTTATCCAAGATTAACAATCTTTTGCAGATGTATGAAACCCGCAAATCAATGTATGAGCGCTTTGCCGATTCTATCGTTATCAATGACAATACGCTGGAAACTGTAGTGGGACAAATTGCAGCACTGGAGGAATCATTATGAAGATTCTGGTTATTAACGGACCGAACATCAACATGCTCGGTATCCGTGAGCCTGGAATTTACGGGAAACAAACTTTTGCGGATCTGTTGTCGTGTCTTCAACAGTGGCAGCAGGAATATGGCGTTGAGATTGAGCAATATCAATCCAATCACGAGGGTGATTTGGTTGATAAGATCCAATCTGCCTATCAAATTGTTGACGGCATCGTAATCAACCCGGCTGCGTATACCCATACTTCCGTTGCTATACTGGATGCCTTAAAATCAGTTGCAATACCTGCTGTTGAAGTTCACATCTCCGATGTGGACTCCAGAGAGAATTTTAGAAAGGTCTCATATGCCGGTCTGGCTTGTGAGAAAACGATCAAAGGTCAAGGTCTGGACGGCTACAGGCAAGCGATCAACTATTTGCTAAGCAAATATAAGAATATATAGTGCATGTAGCTACTTTGCGCAAGAAGAAAATACCGGTTGAAATGCATACATTTCCGGATGGTGGTCATAGCCTTGGACTGGCACCTGATCATCCCCATACCACTCAATGGTCCGGACTCCTTCTAGATTGGATTAAGTGACCGGGTTGGCTATAAGCATAAAATAACCGACAGTATTCACACAGATGAATACTGTCGGTTATTTTATGCTTTATAACAAAGTGTAATTGCCCTATGAGAAACAGATCCATCTATAAACACTGCATGATCCAGTATTTTTTCAAAATCACAGGACTTATGCACTGCAAGCGACCTTCTATTGTTCAAGTCTACATGAGAATAAACCGTTATTCCGTTCATCTGCATAAGAACGCTCCTAAGAAGCGCAGTGGCATATCCCCTGCCCCATGCATCATGAATCGTTTGTAAGCCGGTTAAAAGTAGACCATCCTTGTAGGGCTCCATCCGCAGTGCAGATACATAACGATCTGAAATTTCCCAAACTGCACAGAAAGTATCCATATGCTCCAAAAAGGATGTTACATAGGCATATAACTGCTGCTCCTGACGAAGCTGCTGCTCTCCATTCACTGTATCGGGTTGGGCATATATGTCCGCAAAAAGGCGGAAATTCAATTCTCTTTTTGACTTGATAATTCTAAGCATAACAATTAATATTTTCAGGAATACTTCTTCTCAATCCACTGTATATACAAATAGCAACAATAATGATTCGGCACCATCGCTGCCTATTTCTCGTCTTTTACAGGGTTTCACCCAATAAGGACTTGGTTGCATAGGCATTCAGGCCCATATCTGCAATATTACCGGCAAGATATTCATAGTACGCCTGAGCGCCGATCATGGCTGCATTGTCGCCACACAAGGAAAGGGGTGGCATATAAACACTTGCCCCTATTTCTTCGGCTGCATGCAATATATCCTTGCGGATGCGGGAATTTGCAGCAACGCC
>JAZRNS010000098.1:0-8107 GCA_045648245.1 Faecousia sp.
TGCTACGCAAGGCATTTTGACTTACTGCGCAACTGGCACTCTACCGTACCACCTGTACGCCGACGAGTGCCAGTTGCTTGTCTTGACGGCTCCTTTGACCTCTGTCAGTCTGTCAAAAAACAAGTTTTTTGACAGACTGAGAATGGGCGGTAGACAACTACCGCCCATTGAGTTTCAATTAACTGTTTTTATACTTAGCAATGATCCGGGCCTTGTTCTTGTCTGCTATCTTGTACATAACCGGATACAGCAGCAGCAGGACCGCCGAGCCAATGGCACATATCCAAAAGAAAGGATTGTAAGACCCTACCGCATCAAAAATCAGGTTTGCCGTCGGCGTGGAAATGATGCTGGCCAGAGAGATCACCGCCATCACGACGCTCAAACAGGATGCCTGCGCCTGATATCCAAAGATGGCAGAACTTAAAAGAGGCACCATAACAGAGGTCAAGGGCAGGGATGCAGCGAAAATAACCACGGTGATCAGCGCAATGGCGGGACTACCCACAAAGCTGAACAGCACTGCAGCAATTCCGGTGGCTGCAATGCATACCAGCGCCACCCGCTTGGCGCCGAGCTTATCGGAGAAAATACCGCAACCGAATTTCACCGGCGCCAGCGCCAGCATCATGGTGCTTTGCATAGTAGCCGCCTGCGCGGCAGTCAGTCCCATATCCTGCAGGTGGGGAATTATAATGCCCAGCATGCCGCCGGAGAAGAAGCAGGAAAGAAATGTTCCTAAAATCAACATATAAAATTCCGGACTGCGGCGCATTTCCAAAAAGGTATAGCCAATCCAGTGGTCGTCGCCCTCTTTTTTCTTCACCAAGCGCTGTCCCTCGCCAAAGGGCTTCAGTCCCTTCTCCTCGGGGCGGTCGCGAACCAGAATCCATATGACCAGTGCCACAATACCCATCAAGATCGCTGCCACCAAATAGGCATTTTTCCAACCGAAGCGCTCAATAATGCCGGATAAAACCAGGCACATCAAGCTGCCGCCCAAGCCGGTTGCGGCGGTAACAGCACCCAAAACCGCACCTTGATGCCGGTGAAACCAGGCATTGACGATTCTTGGCGGTCCGGCATTGAGGCAAACACCGTCAGCCAGACCAAAAATAGCACAGCCCAAAGCATAGACAAACAGGCTGTTACTGACAGAAAGCGTACACAGACCTATAACGCCAACCCCTAAAAATACAAGCACAGATTTCCGGTAGCCAAAGCGTAGCAAAACCATACCGGACAGGACGGTTCCCAGCACGCTGGAAATTGCCTTTAAACTGTTTGCAAGGGACAAGGCACTACGAGAAATGCCGAATGACTCGGACACAGGCAGAAAGAACAGTGTCAGATTGTTGTATGTACCGCCATGAACTGTCAGCTGAACAAGAACCAACACCGCGATCAGCCAGTGGTAATGTTTTTTGATAAAAGACATACACGGCACCTCCTTATATGTTGTCAGCTACATTATATTGCACCCGCCAGCAATGTCAATATCATTTTTTACTTATTGAAGTATACTGAAAAAAAGAAAGACGGTTGCATTTTTTACCATAGGGTTGTAGAATAGAAATAAGATTTACAAAACATGGAGGATTCTATATGAACGTTTTGGTAACCGGCGGTGCCGGCTATATTGGCTCCCACACCTGTGTGGAGCTGCTGGAGGGCGGCTACGGCGTGATTGTTGTGGACAATCTGAGTAACTCCAATTCCGAGTCTTTGAACCGGGTGCAAGCGCTTACCGGAAAGAGCCTCAAATTTTATGAAGGTGATGTGCGGGACGAAGCACTTCTTTTGAAGATCTTCGCAGAAAACCAGATCCACTGCGTGATCCACTTTGCCGGTTTGAAAGCTGTGGGCGAGAGTGTGGAAAAGCCCTGGGAATATTATGATAACAACCTTAACTCCACTTTGGTTTTGACCAAAGTGATGAAGCAGGCAGGCGTGAAGAATCTGATCTTCTCTTCCTCTGCAACCGTATACTCCGCAGAAAACGAAATGCCTCTGCGGGAAGACAGCATCACCGGCCACTGCACCAATCCCTACGGCTGGACCAAGTACATGACCGAACAAATTCTCTCCGGCATATGCCATGCAGACAACGACTGGGGCGTGGTGCTTCTGCGGTACTTTAACCCCATCGGCGCTCACGCCAGCGGCCGCATCGGTGAAGACCCCCGGGGTATTCCCAACAACCTGATGCCCTACATCACCCAGGTTGCGGTTGGTCGCCGGGAAAAGCTTAGTGTTTACGGCGATGATTACGACACCCATGACGGCACCGGCGTCCGGGATTACATTCATGTGGTGGACCTGGCGAAGGGTCATGTGGCTGCTGTGCGTTATGCCACAGAGCATAACGGCTGTGAAGTGTTTAATCTGGGCACCGGCACAGGCTATTCCGTTTTGGATATGGTCAAGGCGTTCCGCTCCGTGAACAATGTGGCGCTGCCCTACGTGATCGCACCCCGCCGTCCCGGTGATTTGGCCACCTGCTATGCTGACCCATCCAAGAGCCGGAAGATTCTGGGTTGGGTTGCAGAAAAGAATTTGGAGGATATGTGCCGGGACTCCTGGAACTGGCAAAAAAACAATCCCCAAGGCTACAACAAATAAAACGAAATGTATCCGATTCCAAACGTTTGGGAGGTAGCGCAATTTGCGCTACCTCCCTCGTTTCATCAAAATTTTCGGCAACCCCAAATGCGAGCCCCCCGGTGGGGGCCGGGGACAATGGGGTTTTCATCCATACCCTTCCCCTTTTTGTCTTTACTGAGGAAGCTGTGCCTGATCCATAGTCTTGCCGATGGAATAGTAGAACACATTGTCTCTGGCAGGTGTAAGGCTGGTGAGCAGCCCCCGCTCTGCATATACTGCATAGCTGCGGAACAGCACCGGGCAGATCAAGCCCTGATCCATCACGGTCTTATGAAGGGTGTAATAGTTGCCGTAGTTCTCCAGCGCCTGCAGGCACAAGGTATATGCCGCTGTATCATCCACACCGCCATAGCTCAGCGCACCGTTGGCATGGAAAAATGCACTCAAGTCCATGTTGGGAGACAAAATGGTCTGACCCAAATACAGGTCATAGGCGCGGTATACCAAGGCTTCCTTGTAAGCGGAGGTGCTTACTTCCTTCATTTCCACCTTAAGGCCTGCCTCTTCCAGCATATCCCGGATGGCCCGGGCCACGCGCACCCGCAGAGAGTCATCATTATTCACCATCAAAGTAACGGTTCTGCCTTGCAGCCCCTTATCGCTGATAATTTGGTGAAATGTAATACCGTCATAAGCATATTTTTCTGCCAAATTTTTGCTGTAGTAGGGAGATGACGGCGATGCAGGCAAGGTAGCACTGCGAGCATAGCCCCGATAGAACTCTGCCGCCAGCGAATCCCGGTCAATGGCATAAGTCAGAGCGGCTTTTACCTCCGGATCGGAGAACACCGTGCTGTCCTTGCTTGTTGCCAAATATAAGAACATGCCGTTTTCGCAATCCCATAGCTCATAGTCGCAGCGGTAATCTGCATAGCTGTCTGAGCCCGGGTCTGCACACACCAAACTCAGGTCAGAAAACTGAAACTGATCCCGAATATGGGTAATAGACTCTGCCGGTACCAATGCGATAGCAGGAGCGGTAACGGTCATTTCTGCCCGACACCACCAGGATTCCCTCCGCCGCAGGCAGGGATTGAGCGCTGTCAAATCCAAATAGTAAGGACCGGTGCCGCTGGGGGTATCCAGCGCCACATGGGCTGCTTGCACAATGGGGATATCCAATAGCAAGGGCAGGTCCGAACAAGGCGTGTTCAGGCTCACCGCCACGCCGCCGTCCCCAGACAAAACCACTTGGGTAATGTGTAGAAAGCGCCCGCTGTAGTAGCTGTTTTCCTTTGCTGCATTTAAGCTGGCAACCACATCCAAAGCGGTAAGCTGTGCTCCGTCAGAAAAGAATGCATTTTCATCTACATAGAAGGTGTAGGTACACATATCCTCACTTACGCGGTAGCTTTTACACAAAACCGGCTCTACATTGTAATTTCTGTCCACTGTAAACAGTCCCTGATACAGCAAAGATAACAAAGTCCGGTTGGTAAAATCCGTACAGCGGTAAGGGTTCAGGGTAATTTCCGGATAATACGCCAGTGTTAAAGACTGCTGCTGATCGTCTTCGGGCTTGGTATACACAGGACCGGTGTAATCCTCGTCCCAAGTCAGACCGTTGCCGGTGGGCACATAGGGTTTTTCCTCTGCACCGCAGCCGGAAAACAGGCTCAGCGCCAGCAATATGCAAAGCATTCCGGCAATCCACCGTTTCATAAGCCTGCCTCCTTACACAAAATGATTGCGCCTTGGGCGCCCCGTCCGTCTCCATGACGGCGGTGAGACCAAAACCGCTCCGGCTGGCATGCAGTACACACCGGAGAAATCTCCACATGCTGTACCCCTGCCCGATAAAGCCAAAGGGCATTCATCTCTTTTAGGTTTACATAATATTTTTCACCTTTTTGGTAAATCCACGCCTCTGCCTCTTTGCCCACCTGCTCCAGCATGGCTTTGGGCACATCGTAGTCCGTTTCGAAACAGCATGGGCCGATGTTCGGACCGATGGCGGCGCGGATATTTTCCCGTTTCGCGCCATAATTACAGCACATGGCTTCCACAGCCTTTGCGCCAATGCCTGCAGCAGTCCCCCGCCAGCCCGCATGAACAGCGCCCACGGCACCGGTTATAGGATCGTGCAGTAAAATCGGGGTGCAATCTGCGGAAAAAACCACCAACGCCGTGCCCGGCTCATTGGTAATCAGAGCATCACAAGGCTCTAGCTCCCCAGTATATAAGCCTGCCCCATGCTCGGCCTTCCCCACAGGACGCACAATATCTGTATGGGTTTGATGGCTTAGTACCAGCTTTTGGGTAGAAAAGCCCAAGGCAGAAGCCAAAATTTCAAAATTCTGCCGGACACAGGCAGGGTCGTCATTGCGATGGGTGCCAATATTCAGGCTGGACAAGCTTCCCCGGCTTACACCGCCGTAGCGGGTGGTAAAGCAATGGGGCACAGACAAATTCTCTGCGGTAAGATATTCCAGTTTTCCTATGGTTACAGACGAAATCGCCATGATACTCCTTATTGTCCCATGCCGGATGCTACATCCTTGGCACGGCAGCACTGCTTATATTTCTTGCCGCTTCCGCAGGGGCAAGGGTCGTTGGGGCCGACTTTTTTATCCTTGTTACGCACAGGCTGTGCCTTTACTGTATTGGCTGTTGCTGCGCCGGTGCCGGTCTCCTTGGCTACCCGTTCCCGCTTGACCTCCTGGGTGGGGCGAAGCTGCACCAAGAACATACGGCGCACCGTCTCTTCCCGAATGGCGTTGTTCATAGCCTGGAACATTTCAAAGCCTTCTTCCTTATAGGCAATGACCGGATCGTGCTGGCCGTAGGCCCGCAAGCCAATGCCCTGCTTCAGATCGTCCATGGCATCGATATGATCCATCCAGTATTCATCCACCGCCCGGAGCATGACTACCCGCTCCAATTCCCGCATAACCGCGGGTGTTACATTCTGCTCTTTTCTCTCATAGGTCTCAACTGCCAAAGCATACAATTCTTCCGTTAGCTCCGGGGCGGTAATTTCCTTTTTGCCCAAGGCATACGCCCCTCTGGGGAAATAGATGCCCTGCAGCTTGCCAAGCACGATGCGCATGCTCTCGTCATCTGCCACACCGCCGTTTATGCTCAAAGCCTCTGCAACTGTAGTGCCGATCACACTATGAAGCATGCTCAATATATTCTCCCGCAGATCCTTGCCGTCCAGCACCTTTTGCCGTTGGGCATAGATCACCTCACGCTGAGTGTTCATAACATTATCGTATTCCAGCACACTCTTTCTGGAACGGAAATGGCGGCTTTCCACATTCTTTTGGGCGTTCTCCACGGCGTTGGACAGGATCCTTGCATCAATGGGTGTATCCTCATCAAGGCCCAAAGTGTCCATCATTGCCATGATCCGGTCAGAGGAGAACAGGCGCATCAGATCGTCCTGCAGGCTCAGATAGAACCGGCTTTCGCCCGGGTCGCCCTGTCTGCCGGAACGGCCACGGAGCTGGTTGTCAATTCGGCGGGATTCATGGCGTTCTGTGCCAATAATAAACAAGCCGCCTGCATCACGCACCTTCTGTGCCTCTTCTGCCATTTCGGATTTATACTTGTTCAGCAGCTGCTCATAGCGGCTGCGGATTGCCAAAATTTCCGGATCGGTGGTCTCTGAGTAGGCATTTGCCTCCCGGAGCAGCTCCTCCGGTGTATCTGCCTTGCGCAGCTCGTTCATTGCCATAAATTCGGCGTTACCGCCCAAGACAATATCCGTGCCGCGGCCTGCCATATTGGTGGCAATGGTAACCGCACCCAGCTTACCGGCCTGGGCAACGATCTGTGCCTCCTGCTCATGGAACTTGGCATTGAGCACATTATGGGGAACGCCGGTTTTCTTCAAAAGCTTACTGAGGATTTCACTTTTCTCAATGGAGATCGTACCCACCAGCACAGGCTGACCCTTGGCATGACACTCCTGCACCTGACGGATAATGGCACGGAACTTTCCCAGCTCCGTCTTATAGACCACATCGGAGCGGTCCAGCCGGACTACCGGCTTGTTGGTGGGGATCTCCACCACATCCAAACGGTAGGTGGCGGCAAATTCCTCCTGCTCGGTCAAAGCCGTACCGGTCATGCCGGAAAGCTTATCGTACAGGCGGAAGAAATTCTGGAAGGTAATGGTTGCCAGGGTCTTGCTCTCTCCTGCCACAGCCACCCGTTCCTTGGCTTCAATGGCCTGATGCAGACCCTCGTTATACCGTCTGCCGTACATCAAACGGCCGGTAAATTCATCCACAATGATGATCTGACCGTCCTTGACCACATAGTCAATATCCCGTTTCATCAGGCCCCGGGCCTTCATTGCCTGATTCAAGTGATGGGCAAGGGTGGCATTTTCCCCATCGCCCAGATTTTCCACACCGAAATACTTTTCTGCCTTTTCAATACCGGAGGCGGTCAGAGATACAGAGCGGGACTTTTCGTCTACAAAATAGTCGCAGTCGTAGTTGTCGTGATCCTCTTTCTCCTCAGTCTTGGCAAATACCTGCTTGCGGAGGGTAGATACGAAATAGTCTGCCATTTCATACAGCTTGGAGGATTCCTCACCCTTACCGGAAATAATCAACGGTGTACGGGCTTCGTCGATGAGAATGGAGTCCACCTCATCCACGATGGCAAAGGCATGTCCCCGCTGTACCAGTTCCTGCTTGTAGATAGCCATATTATCCCGCAGGTAGTCAAAGCCCAGCTCATTGTTGGTGCAATAGGTAATGTCAGCAGCATAGGATTCCCGTCGCTGGGCCGGCTTCATACCGGGAATGACCAGACCCACAGTCAAACCCATATAGCGGTAGACCTTGCCCATCCACTCCGAGTCGCGCTTGGCAAGGTAATCGTTGACTGTAACCACATGGACACCGCGACCGGTCAATGCATTCAGATAACAGGGCAAAATTGCCACTAACGTCTTACCTTCACCGGTTTTCATTTCTGCAATGCGGCCCTGATGCAGCACAATGCCGCCCAGTAGCTGTACGGGATAGGGCTTCATGCCCAGCACACGCCATGCCGCCTCCCGAATGGCAGCAAAGGCCTCCGGCAGCAGCTCGTCCAGAGTCTCACCCTGCGCCAACCTCTCCTTGAACTGGGCGGTCTTTCCCTTCAGCTCTTCTTCCGAAAGAGCACTATATTCTTCTTCCAGTGCCAAAATTTTGTCCGCGATAGGCTGGATCTTTTTGATCTCCCGCTCAGAGCGCGTTCCAAACAGCTTGGTAAGCAATCTCATATTTTTCCTCCTAGGGGTACAATTTCTCCCATTATAACACAAGCGGCTGAAAAATAATAGATGATTTTGTAAATTAAATGGGTCTGTTGCAAAATGCAGAATTTTGCAACAGACCCTTTCTTCTTATGAAAATAATCCTTCGATGGTGGATGTAGGGGCGCACATTGTGCGCCCGCGGGCGATCAATGATCGCCCCTACAAGTGTGATCGATCATT
>JAZRNS010000099.1:0-6009 GCA_045648245.1 Faecousia sp.
GACGGCGGTGTTCACTCACACAACACTCATATGTATGCTATCGTTGAGATGGCAAAGAAGTACGGTGTTAAGGAGGTTTACATCCACTGCTTCCTCGACGGCCGGGATGTTCCCCCCAAGTGCGCCAACACCTATATCGACCAGGATCAATCCGCACTGAAAACCGCCATTTCTAAGATGGCATGATGCTGAATTTCCTGTGCGTTGCAACGGGGTTGATACTTATTGCAGTAAAAACCACTGATTTTCCCATATATACGGCCTGTTTTGGAGTATTGCGCTTGAATGGGGTTCAAGAGGCCTCGAGTTCGAATCTCGACACTCGGACCAATAAAACCGTAGGAGCAACTGCTCTTACGGTTTTATTCTTTCTAATTGAGAGATTCGAATAGACTAAATGCGACGCGGATGAGCGTCGCCGCCGACGGCTAGACGGAGGCGAACCTTTATTTTCTTCCGCACACTTGCGGAAGAAAATGCAAACGAATCTCGACACTCGGAAAAAAACAGGTTTTATAATTGATAATCACCATTGCATATGCTATTATAATCTTGGAGGTGGGGATATGGAACGATTTAAGAATTTGGACCGTTATCAAAAAGTATTGTTCGTTTTACTTTGCGTTATGGTCATTGTTTTTACGCTCGTGTACGCCGTAGTATCTGCAAGAGTTGGCTTTGAATTCCACGGATCTATATTGCTGCCGCGCACAGTTGGAAGGGATACTGTTTACTCCGGTACAGTTGCAGCAGAGAAGATCACGATCACAGTCACAGCAGAAAAGTCAGTCACATTTGACTGCGGAGTTAAAGTATACGGACCATTTACAGTTGTTGAAGATCCCACAGCGATCCCACCGGATGAGAACAGGGAGCTGTATACTACAGGCATTGAAGTTCGCCAGGGCGACAGTGCGTATTTTCGCGGCGGTGTTGCTTATCTGAATAACAACCAATTTCTTCTGTGTAACGAGAACCAAAACAGTGATGATATAGGCATTTACTATCAGGACAGCAACGGCATCAAGCGCGATCTGGAGGGCAATATCATTGATTTTATGAAGCCATCAGTACATACGATCCTGGAATTGATCAATGGTCCTGAGCTGGTTAAAAAGGGTGAATGGTCAGTTTGGTTTTTTGGGGTGCTTTTTGCTGCTTTTGCAGGCGTTTCCATTTTGTTTGCAGATGAGCTTTTCCTGCTGTCACTGTCGCTGAGAGTTCGCAATCCGGAATATGCGGAGCCCTCTGACTGGGAGATCGTTGGACGATATATAAGCCAAACGGTCTTGTCGATTGGTTCGTTTGTACTCTTTTTCGTTGGATTGTTGTGATTGTTATTAAAATTACGAAAAAAGCCGGAATAATTTGAAAAAAGTACTTGATTTCCTGAAATAACCATGTTATAATGGCTCGGTCTGAAAACAAGGTGTGTCCTCTGCGCGGCCGGGAACCAT
Source organism: Faecousia sp. (assembly GCA_045648245.1). Lineage (GTDB taxonomy): Bacteria > Bacillota > Clostridia > Oscillospirales > Oscillospiraceae > Faecousia. The sequence goes on from JAZRNS010000099.1 coordinate 1,458, forward strand.
ATCGCCGGAACAACCTTCGCATGAACGCCTAATATTAAGGAGGACGAAGATATGGATTTGGTAAAGGCATTGTCCAGCCAGTACATGAAGGAAGAACTGCCCGAAATGCGGGTTGGCGATACCGTTCGTGTGCATGTGCGGATCAAGGAAGGCTCCCGTGAGCGTATCCAGGTGTTTGAAGGCACTATCATCGCTCGTAAGCATGGCGGCATTGGCGAGACCATCACGGTTCGCCGTATCAGCTACGGTGTAGGTTGTGAGAAGGTTTTCCCTGTTCACTCTCCCCGTATTGCAAGTGTTGAAACTGTCCGTAAGGGTAAGGTTCGCCGTGCAAAGCTGTACTATCTGCGTGGTCGCTTCGGCAAGGCTGCAAAGATCAAGGAGCAGATCTGATTCAAAATTCAATAAAAAAAGAGGGGCAACCCTCTTTTTTTATTGCCACAAATCGTATATAATGATAAAAACAGGATTTTATCCAGGTGAATCTGGCATGTAACGGGGGTGCTTGTATGAAGCACGGAAAATTTGAAATATCTAAAGTTTATAAGCCTTTATATACCAGGGAAGTGGAGACCGAGCAAACGCAGAAGACAGAAAAGACCAATGAACTCACCAGGAATATTCTTGCCTATCTGCATGACTTTGTTTTTATGCTTTCCGGTGTATTGCTGGTTTTGCTTCTTTTGCTTCGTGTTGTGGTTGTGTCCGGCCCGTCTATGCGCAATACGCTTGTAGACGGCGACTATATTATACTGCTTAGTAATGTGCTGTATAGCAACCCGGAGCAGGGGGATATTGTCGTAGCAAGCAAAAACAGCTTTAAAGATGGTGAGCCGATTATTAAGCGCATAATCGCAGTTGAAGGCCAGGAAGTAGATATTGACTTCGGTGCAGGTATTGTATATGTTGACGGAGTAGCCTTAGACGAGCCATACACTCTGACGGGCACCAATATGCAAGAGGGAGTATCCTTTCCTTTGACCGTTGAAGAAGGCTGTGTGTTTGTAATGGGTGATAACCGCAATGATTCCAAGGATAGCCGCAGTCCTGAGATTGGTCTGATTGATACCCGTGAAATTTTGGGAAGAGCTGTCTTTTTGCTTATTCCCGGCGCTGATAAGGTTACAGAAAAGCGTGATTTTAGCAGAATCGGAGTGCTTTCGTAATGGAAGAGAAATATATGAATATTCAATGGTATCCCGGGCACATGACAAAAACCCGCCGGCAGATCGAGGCAGATTTAAAGCAGGTGGATGCAGTTTGTGAAATTGTGGATGCCAGAATTCCTGTGTCCAGCCGGAATCCGGATATTGATGCTATTTGCGGCAGTAAACCCCGGATCATTGTGCTAAACAGAATGGATCTTGCTGATCCTGCTGCAACAAAAAAATGGCTTGCATACTTTCGTGCTAAAGGAATGGCTGCCTTTGCTGCGGATTGCAAGAGCCGAAAGGGATTAGGCGACTTTCAAACGGCGGTCCGTTCTGTCTTGAAGGAGAAAATTGAACGAAACGCAGCCAAAGGTATGAACCGCCCGCTACGTGTTATGATTGTTGGTATTCCCAATGTCGGTAAATCTACATTTATTAACCAAATTTCCGGCCGCAAGGGTGCAAAGGCAGAAAACAGGCCCGGTGTAACCCGTGGTAAGCAGTGGGTAACGGTTGATAATAGTCTGTTACTGTTGGACACGCCCGGTATTCTGTGGCCAAAGTTTGACGATCCTGAAGTTGGAATGATGCTGGCATATACAGGTGCAGTGAAGGAAGGCGTCATTGACATTGAGGAATTGGCGTGCCGTTTCATGGAACTGCTTTGGAAGTTCTATCCGGATACTGTCCGTCAACGATATAAGGTTGATATGCCTGATGATACGCCCGGATATGCATTACTTGAGGAGGCTGGCAGAAAGCGGGGGTTCCTCCTTGCGCGCGCCGAAGTAAACACCGAGCGCATGGCAAAGGTTTTGCTGGACGAATATAGAGCGGGTAAACTTGGCGCAATTACTTTTGAAGAACCGGAGGGCGAATCATGAGCGAACAGGATATGTGGCTCTATGAAAAGAAATATTTTGAGCAGGGGATTGGCCTTGTTTGCGGCGTAGACGAAGCTGGGCGCGGACCTCTTGCAGGGCCGGTTTGTGCTGCTGCGGTAATTCTGCCGCCCAATGCGGACATCCCCGGTCTTGATGACAGTAAAAAGCTATCCGATAAGCGACGCAGAGATCTATATCCGATGATTAAAGAGTTGGCGGTTGCCTATGGAATTGGCATTGCGTCTGATGAGGAAATCGACCAAATCAATATTTTGCAGGCTACTTATTTGGCAATGGAGCGAGCTATTGAGGCACTTTCCGTTAAGCCGGAGATCGCCTTGATTGATGGCAACCGTGCAAGGGATTTTGGTTTACCTGTAGAAACACTTGTTCATGGCGATAGCTTAAGCGCAAGCATTGCCGCAGCATCCGTTCTGGCTAAGGTTACCAGAGATGATATAATGCTACAGATGGCTGAGCAGTATCCTCAGTATCATTTTGACGTACATAAGGGCTATGGCACAAAGGCCCATTATGAAGCACTCACCGAATTTGGCCCCTGTCCGATACATCGCATGACTTTTTTGAAGAAATTTTATGGGACGAAATAATATTGCAGGCGCATGGGGCGAAATGCAAGCTGCTGCATATTTGCAAAAGAAACGCTATAAATTGATTGCTACAAATTATCGGTGCCGGTATGGTGAAATCGATTTGATCGTTGCAAACCGAAGGTATCTGGTATTTGTAGAAGTGAAGCTAAGAAAGAATGATCGTTTTGCCAGCGCCCATGAGTTTGTTGATCACCACAAGCAAGAACGGCTGCGGACAACAGCTTCATTGTATCTTTCTCAGAATCCCACAAAGCTACAGCCGCGTTTTGATGTGATTGAGGTGTATGCACCAGAGGGAATAGGTACGAAAAAACCGCTGATTCATCATATGGAGGGTGCTTTTGAATGAGATTTCCTGTTTTTGATCTACATTGTGATACTGCTTTGGCACTTCTCGGGGAAAGCCGCCGAGAATGTGGAAGTCTTGAAAAAAATACATACCATATCGATCTTGATCGGGCAAGCATCCTACCCGGTTATGCACAGTGCTTTGCTTGCTTTACCTCTCCGGAATTTCCTTCCAGTATTGCTCCTGAAGAAATGTTTGAGCGACAGATGGTTTCCGTGCTTCGAGAGGTAGAGACGCACAACAACAAGATTAACCTAGCTTATACACCTGCTGACATTGAGAACAATATGGACGCAGGGAGGTTCTCGGCAATTTTAACAATTGAAGGTCCAGCTGGGTTTGGATATGATCCTGCGTTATTAGAGGATCTGTATCGAATTGGTTTTCGAATTACTACCCTGGGATGGAACGAAGATAATGTACTTGCAGGCTCCCATATATCCGGGAATGGACTGACTGACCGTGGTCGGGAGTATGTGAAGGAAGCACAGCGTCTTGGTATGTTGATTGATGTCAGCCATATTAGCGATGCTGCATTTTGGGATATTATAGAAATCACTCAGGGTCCTGTGATCGCATCCCATTCCAACAGTCGATCAGTTTGGAATGTAAGTCGCAATCTGACTGACGATATGTTCCGCGCTATTTGTAAGACAGATGGTGTGGTTGGAATCAATTTATATAGTGGTTTTTTGGGTGAAAGCCCTACAATAGACACTGTTTGTGATCATATTCTCCATTTCGCCCAGTTGGATAACGATTTAACCCATGTTGCCCTTGGCGGTGATTTGGACGGATGCGACAGTTTGCCTGCAGATTTTGCCGGTATTCAGGATTATCCAAAGATTGCAGAGTGTCTAATCCGTCGAGGATTAGGCGAAGATGCGGTTATGAACATTTTTTGGAACAATGCATTAGGAGTGATGAAAAATGCTGTATGTAAGCACAAGAAGCAAGGCTGATTCCTATACCGCTCACAGAGCATTATATGCGTTAAATGCACCGGATGGCGGTCTTTTCGTGCCGTTTCACCTGCCGTATTTTGATGCAGATGAAATAGTACAGCTTCGGAGCCAATCTTTTTCTGAGGTCGTTGCGCATGTTCTAAATCTGTTCTTCAGCCAAAGACTCAATGCATGGGATGTGGAATTCTCTGTCGGCAGATATCCTGTACGCAACGTTTCTGTGGGGCAAAAGGTTTCTTTTGCAGAGCTTTGGCACAACAACGGTAAATCCTACCGTTACTTCGTAGAGAAGCTTTATATGAAGCTTACAAATGATGCTGCAGATGTAATTCCCCAATGGGTTGAAATTGCCATTGCTGTATCTTTGCTGTTTGGTTTATTTGCAGAACTCAATAAAGAGGGGATTGATTGCGCTGATATTGCCATTACAGATAGCACCTTTGTTATTCAGATGGCAGCTTGGTATGCAAGAAGGATGGGCCTTCCCGTTGGTCAGATTATCTGCGGCTGTGAAGAAAATGACGGCATTTGGAATATGGTGCGAAGGGGAGAAGGTACGCCCGGCTGTTCCGGCTGTCTGGAACGCCTT
>JAZRNS010000100.1:0-7689 GCA_045648245.1 Faecousia sp.
TATACGGACGGATTAAACGGAAACGGCCTGTGCGGCAACGGCAGGTTCTGTGCGGGGAAAACCAACCCGACCTAAGCCGTAAGATTTATCCTGCCTGTCGCCGTCAACTAAAATATAAAAAGGGGATATTCCTTTGCCTAAATCGGACCCATCTGCGTCAAAAAAGGTACGCAATGGAACGATCCGCTGGGTCGTTCTTATTTTTGTTGTAACTATTGTTATTTCTGCGGTTATTTCCTTTGTGTCGGATGTGATTATGGATGTGAGCACAATGGGTGTTGCGTTCCTTATTCTGCTGACGATTGTGATGATTGGAATTATCTTTGATATTATTGGTGTAGCGGTTACGTCTGCAGATGAAAAGCCATTTCACTCTATGGCTGCCCGTAAGATTGGGGGTGCGCAGGAGTCCATTCAACTTCTGCGAAAAGCGGAACGGGTAAGCTCCATTTGTAATGACGTGATAGGCGATATTTGCGGTGTTATATCCGGTTCTGCCTCTGCAACCATTGCATTACAGCTTGTAAATCGGTTTGATTTTTCAATGTCTTCCTATCTAGGTCTGTTTATGTCTGCGGTTGTTGCAGGACTGACGGTTGGTGGAAAGGCGATCGGTAAGACATTTGCAATTAACTCCTGCACTGCGATTGTCCAGGCGGTTGGACGCTTGATTTGGGGATTGCATAATTTCCCGAAGTTGTTTCGGAGGAATAAATAATAAGGTCGTGTTACCTGTGAGTATACTAGAGAATATCTGCGGTCATCAGGATCTTGCAAAGCTAGATTGCAAACAGCGTGCAGTTTTGTGCGACGAAATTCGTGCGTTCTTGATTGAGAGTTTGTCAAAAACGGGCGGTCATGTTTCGTCCAATTTAGGCGTTGTTGAATTGACTGTAGCGATAGAAACTGTTTTTAATACACAAAAAGACCGCCTGGTTTTTGATGTTGGTCATCAGTCTTATGTGCATAAGCTGCTGACAAATCGCCGGGCGGATTTTGCCGGTTTGCGGCAATTTGGGGGCATGGCAGGATTTCCAAAGCCTGCTGAAAGTAAATCAGATGCCTTTATAGCCGGACACGCGTCCAGTTCCGTATCCATTGCATTAGGTATGGCAAGAGCGCGATCTTTGCAGGGTCAGGACTATCATGTTTTGGCACTTATCGGCGATGGCGCAGCTACCGGCGGAATGGCCTATGAAGGCCTCAATGATGCAGCGGTTAGCGGCGAACCCATGATTATTATTTTAAATGATAATGAACTGTCCATTGACCGCAATGTTGGCGGTATGGCATCCCATCTTCGCCAGCTTCGCACAAAAAAGCGATATCTGGGCATGAAGCAGCATTATCGTGATTTCTTAAACCGCATACCTGGCGGCAAAGGTGTTTATCAGTTTACCCGAAAGGGCAAGGACTGGATGAGAAGAATGCTAATTGCGCCTACCATTTTTGAAAGTATGGGCTTTACTTATCTTGGCCCTGTTGATGGTCATGATACAGAAAATTTGATTTGTCTGTTGCAGACAGCAAAGGAATTGAGTCGTCCGGTTGTTTTGCATGTTGTTACACAAAAGGGTAGAGGCTATGCACCTGCACAGGAGCATCCAAAGCTGTTCCATGGCATTGGTGCTTTCGACCCTGTTAGCGGTGAGCCTGCAAAGAAAAGCACCCAGACATTCTCCCACAGCTTTGGCAAAACAATGTTGAAATTGGCTCAAAAGGATTCTCGGGTGTGTGCCATTACCGCAGCTATGCCGGGCGGTACAGGTTTGCTTGCTTTTAAGGAGCAATATCCCGAACGGCTTTTTGATGTTGGAATCGCAGAAGAGCATGCTGTTTCTATGGCTGGCGGCTTGGCAAAGCAGGGAATGATTCCTGTTGTGGCACTATATTCCACCTTCCTGCAAAGAGCATACGACATGATTCTGCAGGATATAGCTATGCTTTCTTTACATGTTGTGTTTGCGGTAGATCGAGCAGGATTGGTAGGCGAGGATGGGGAAACCCATCATGGTGTTTTTGATATTGGTTTCCTGCGTCAAGCACCAGGGATGGTTGTGCTGTGTCCTGCATCTATGATGGAACTAGAGCAGATGCTCAACTGGAGTGTTCTGGAGCATAACGGTCCGGTTGCTGTTCGCTATCCCAGAGGTGGCGACCGCAGCTATACCCATTCGGCATGGGTAAACGCAGGTGCCATTGCCGAGAATGGATTAGCAGTATGCCACCGTAAGGGTAAGGATGCTACGATTATCACCTATGGAACGCTGGTTGAAAATGCAATGCAGGCTGCGGAACTTTTGGCAGAGCAGGGGATTGAAGCAACAGTCCTTCGACTTTTAACGGTTCAGCCCCTTCCTGTTGACCAGATTCTCTCTCAAATGGCGGACAAAGGCCCTGTAATTGTGGTTGAGGAGATCAACGGTAACTGCGGTATCCGCGATACCCTTGCCTATGAATTGGGCCGGGCACGGCCGGATTGCCGTGTAGATGGCATTGACCTTGGTTGCCGATTTATTCAACATGGCTCTGTCCAGCAGTTATATGAACACTATGGCTTTAGTCCCGCAGCAATCGCTGATTTTGTACAGGAGGTACGCGATCGATGAAAATTAAAAAGCGTCTGGATGTACTTCTTGTTGAGCAGGGACATGCAGATACTCGCACAAAGGCCCAGGCTATTATCATGAGCGGTCAGGTCTATGTAGATGGTCAGAAGGCAGATAAACCCGGTACCAGCTACGAAGAATCTGTATCTATTGAGGTTCGCGGAGTCAGTTGTCCCTATGTAAGCCGTGGGGGCTTAAAGCTTGAAAAAGCGCTGAAGGACTTTGGCGTAGATCCCACAGGCTATGTTTGCAGTGATTCCGGTGCATCTACCGGTGGCTTTACCGATTGTCTGCTCCAGCAGGGTGCAAGCAAGGTTTTTGCCATTGATGTGGGATACGGTCAACTGGATTGGAAAATCCGCTCAGATCCCCGTGTGGTAGTTATGGAGCGCACCAATGTGCGCTATGTAACGCCGGAACAGCTGGGCGAGAAGCTGGATCTGTCTGTGATTGATGTAAGTTTTATTTCCTTGAAGATTGTTTTGCCCGTTATTAAAACCTTTTTAAAGGAAAACGGTCAGGTTTTGTGCTTGATTAAGCCTCAGTTTGAAGCAGGTAAAGAAAAGGTAGGAAAAAAGGGCGTTGTCAGAGAACCGGAAACCCATAAAGAGGTGCTGGACAATTTTGTGGCACTGGCAAATGAATTACAGTTTCGCATCTTGGGATTAACCTTTTCTCCAGTGAAAGGGCCGGAAGGAAATATTGAATTTTTGGGCCATTTAACCTTGGCGGACAAACCTGGTATTCAACCGGATACTGCTGCTGTTGTTGCACAGGCTCATGAAACATTGAAGGGGTGATTTCGAATGAATAAGATCATTTTGACCCCCAATCCCTATCGGGATAAGGATTTTAAAACCCTTCGGGAGGCTTTAAAGGTTCTGAAGGATGCCGGCGTGGAAACGCGGGTGTGCCTGCCTTTTATGGTGGATAAAAACTGCACACTTCCTAAGGATATTTACTTTTCCCGGCTGGATCGGGAGCTTCCAACAGCGTCCATGGTCATTTGCTTTGGCGGCGACGGTACGATCCTCCATATGTCAAAATCAGCCACACGGCACGGAATTCCCGTTCTTGGTGTTAATATCGGCACAATGGGCTTTATGGCAGAACTGGAGAGCAGCGAGATTTCACAGCTGGCGAAGCTGGCAACCGGAGAATACTCTGTTGTGAACCGCATGATGTTGGATGTAACGGTGTTACGGGATCGGGATATTATTTTCCATGATATCTGCCTGAACGATGCTGTTATTACCAAGGGTGCAGTTGCCCGCATCATCCATACTTGCGTTACCTGCGATGGTGTACAGGCTATGGAGTGCGGTGGAGACGGCGTCATTGTTGCAACCCCAACAGGATCTACTGCCTACAGCTTGTCTGCCGGTGGCCCGATTGTTGAGCCTGAGGCCCATAGCATTCTGATCACGCCAATTTGCGCCCACGATGTCGTCAGCCGTTGCATGGTTGCCTCTGATAAGCGGGTGATTACGGTGAAGCTGGCACAAAACACAAGACATAATGCGTTTTTGTCTGTAGACGGCGGAAAAGCATTGCGCATGAATGTGGGCGATGTTGTAACCATACGAAAGTCAAATCTGGTTACAAAGCTGGTACGGCTGAAGGAGCGCAGTTTTTATGATGTGGTGAACAATAAGTTCAAAATTATTTGAGGTGGATTCATTGAAAAGTCAGAGACAAGCAAAAATTATTGAGATCATTTCTAACAGAAATGTAGAAACACAGGAGCAGTTGCTGGATGCACTGCAAAAGGAAGGCTTTCGCGGCACCCAGGCAACGATCTCCCGTGATATTAAGGAACTTCGGATTGTTAAAGAATTGACAAGTCTGGGAACATATCGCTATACCACATCTTCCAATGAGCTGAGCGGGTCATTCTCTGCAAGATTGAATACAATCTTCCGGGAGTGTGTAATTGGATTTGATTATGCACAGAACATTATTGTCATCCGTACACTGCCCGGTTTGGCTTCTGCAGCAGGCTCTGCCATTGATGCAATGAATATGCATGCGGTGGTTGGATCCCTGGCGGGCGACGACACGGTTATGGTCGTTATGCGGGATAACAATGCAGCTGCTGCATTCTGTGGTGAGATTAAGAGCTTGTTAGATTGATTTTTGGAGGTGTTTTGCGTGCTGAGTCTTCTGCATATTGAGAATATTGCGGTCATTGAGTGCGCTGACATTTCCTTTGACCCTGGATTTAATGTACTGACCGGTGAAACCGGTGCAGGTAAGTCGATTGTAATTGATGCAATTAGTGCGGTGCTTGGAGAGCGTGCCTATAGAGATATGATTCGTACCGGCAGCACAAAAGCTTCCGTACGGGCAGTATTTACAGATGTACCGGAACTGGATTGGTTTTCAGAAAATGGCGTTGAGCATGACCCGGAAACAATTATTCAGCGAGAAGTCTATCTGGACGGTAAAAATATCTGCCGTGTAAATGGGACACTGGTTACGGTGTCTATATTGCGTAAGCTGGGAATTCAACTGATTAATATTCATGGCCAGCATGATTCTGCATCACTGTTTGATGAGAATAATCATCTTGTATTTCTTGATCTGTTTACAGATAACAAGCCTTTGATTGATGCATATACAGAACACTATCAAGCACTTCTTGAAATCCAAACGCAGATCGATCGCATGAGCATGGATGAGGGCGAGAAGCTGCGAAGGATGGAAACACTGCGTTATCAGATCGAGGAAATTACAAAAGCAGATCTTCATGCCGGTGAGGATGAGGAACTGGAAAACCGCAGAAAGCTTCTACAAAATGCAGAGAAGTTAAGCGATGGTATCCATGCGGCAACGAACCTGCTGTACGGCGGCGATGATACGGATGGCGCAGCCACACTGCTGGCTGAAGCGGAAAGGGAACTGGCCAGACTGTCCCGGTATACAGACACATTTTCTGCAATACAGGAAAGAATTGCAGATCTGATGTATCAGGTTCAGGATGTGGCTGAAGAGGTTCGGGATGTAAGAGATAGTTTGTCCTATTCTGCGGACGAACTGGAGCAGATTGAATCACGGCTGGATGTGATCCACAAACTGCGCAGAAAGTATGGCACCACCTGTGCCGATATATTGGAATATCTAGAAAATGCAAAACAGGAATTGGACAACATCACCTTCGCAGACGATCACTTGGAGCGATTGAAGCAAAAGGCTGAAAAGGCTGAGAAATTGGCTTGGAACGCCGCTTATGCACTGCGAGATAGCCGCGTTGGCGGTGCAAAGGTTTTGTCTGAGCGAATTTTGTCAGAACTTACCCAGTTGGATATGCCTAAGGTTCAGTTCTCTTGCCAGTTTGCGCAGACCGAGTTGACTGGCAATGGCGCAGATTGTGTGGCCTTTTATATGTCTGCCAATGCCGGTGAGGCGCTCAAACCCTTGAGTAAAGTTGCTTCCGGCGGTGAGCTTGCACGCATCATGCTTGCTATGAAAAATGTGCTTGCCCAGCAGGATCAGGTTGCAACGCTGATTTTTGATGAAGTGGATACCGGTGTTTCCGGGCGTGCTGCACAAAAGGTTGCGGTAAAGCTGAAGAATGTGGCAAAAACAAAGCAGGTTCTTTGCGTAACACACCTTCCGCAGTTGGCAGCGCTGGCAAGCACCCACCTGTTAATTGCAAAGGAAGAACAAAACGGTAGGACATACACTACCGTTACACCGCTGGATATAGACGGCAGAAAGCAGGAGCTTGCACGCATTATTGGCGGTGAAAATATTACAGAAAATACATTAAAGAGCGCCGGTGAGATGCTCTGTGTTGAATAAAACCTGTATGGAGGAAAAGAAATGAAACTGTATGATGAGCTGGTTGCCCGCGGTCTAATTGCGCAGGTAACAAACGAGGAAGAGATTCGTGAGATGATCGATAATGGCAAAGCCACATTTTACATTGGTTTTGACCCCACTGCTGACTCTTTACATGTGGGCCATTTTATGGCGTTGTGTTTAATGAAGCGCCTGCAAATGGCCGGAAACAAGCCGATTGCCCTTATTGGCGGTGGCACAGCCATGATTGGCGACCCTTCCGGCAGAACGGATATGCGCTCCATGATGACTGTGGAGACCATTCAGCACAACTGCGATTGCTTTAAAAAGCAGATGGAGCGGTTTATTGAATTTGGTGAAGGCAAGGCACAGATGGTCAATAATGCTGACTGGCTGTTGGACCTGAACTATGTAGATGTGCTTCGGGAGGTTGGCGCATGCTTCTCTGTAAACAACATGCTCCGCGCAGAATGTTATAAGCAGCGTATGGAGAAGGGCCTGTCCTTCTTGGAATTCAACTATATGATCATGCAGTCTTATGACTTCTATCACCTGTATCAGCATTATGGCTGCAATATGCAGTTTGGCGGTAACGATCAGTGGAGCAATATGCTGGGCGGCACAGAGCTGATTCGTAGAAAGCTGGGTAAGGATGCCCATGCAATGACTATTACGCTGTTGCTTAATTCTGAGGGAAAGAAAATGGGTAAGACGGCTTCCGGTGCTGTTTGGCTGGATCCCAACAAGACAACCCCCTATGATTTCTATCAGTACTGGCGTAATGTGGAGGATGCCGATGTGCTCAAGTGCATCCGTATGCTCACATTCCTACCCCTTGAACAGATCGATGAGATGGACTCCTGGAAGGATGCACAGCTCAATACTGCTAAAGAAATCCTTGCCTATGAACTGACAAAGCTGGTCCACGGTGAGAACGAGGCAAATAAGGCACAGGCTGCTGCAAAGGCCCTGTTTATGGGCGGCGGCGATGATGCCAATATGCCTACTACTGAAATTACTGCTGACAAGCTTACAGAAGGCAAGATCGGTATTCTGAATCTGATGGTTGCATGTAAGCTTGCAGGCTCTAACGGTGAGGCGAGACGCCTTGTTCAGCAGGGCGGCGTGTTCGTCAATGATGAGAAGGTTACGGACCATACATTCTGTGTAACACAAGATCAGCTTGCTGAGGGCGTTAAGCTTCGTAAGGGCAAGAAGGTATTCCACAAGGCAATTTTGGGATAACCCAACTGGAGGGCGGCGCTGCCGCCCTCAT
>JAZRNS010000101.1:0-8648 GCA_045648245.1 Faecousia sp.
CAAACAGAAATTTGACATTTTGCTTTCTGAAATCAGATCTTGAAAATACCCCTGCCAGGTGTTAAATCCGAACCCGTTTTCCAGCGGGAGCAAGCCCCCGCCCTACTGTTTCTATCCCTCCAAAAAAGGCAGTTAATCAAAAGCACCAAAATCCCCCTGCGGGGGATAGAAAAATCCGGTCGAATTGTAGTTAAATCTACAATTGACTTTCCACATAAAAATAGGTACAATAATACTGATACATCATGGGCTTACTCTGTCCGGGTAAACTCACAATCTTGTAATTAGGAGGAAATCACTTTGAAGGATTGGGCATTTACAACCACCGTTGAGGAGATGGAAGCCGCTACCAACGCTTTGCTGGAAACTGCAAATAAGGTCGGCGCTGACACCTGGCAACAGCGTGCCAAGAATCAAACTCCTCACTGCGGCTTCGGTGAAGCAGGTACCTGCTGCCGAATCTGTTCCATGGGTCCCTGCCGTATTACCCCCAAGGCACCCCGTGGTATTTGCGGCTGCGATGTTCATGGCATCGTTGCCCGTAACTATCTGATCTTTACCGCAGGCGGCGCTGCTACGCACTCCGACCATGGCCGTGAGATCATGCACACCCTGCACCAGACCCGCGAGGGCGGCAACTATCAGGTCAAGGACCCTGAAAAGCTGATCCGCATCGCTAAGGAATGGGGCGTTGAGACCGAGGGTAAGGACATTTACGCTTTGGCTCACGAAATGGCTGAAGTAGGTCTGCTGGAATACGGCAAGCCCTTCGGTACACAGCGCTTTGTTGAGCGCGCTCCCGCGCATACACAGAAGCTGTGGGAAGATGCTGAGATCACCCCCCGCGCAATCGACCGGGAAGTTTCCCAGTCTCTGCACATGACCCACATGGGCTGCTCCTCTCTTTCTGAGGCGCTGATCCGTCAGGCTCTGCGTGCAGGCCTTAGCGACGGCTGGGGCGGTTCTATGATGGGTACCGAGTTCTCCGACGTTATGTTCGGCACTCCCAAGCCCATCGACACCGAGGCAAACATCGGTGTTATGGAGAAGGAAAATGTGAACATCGTTGTTCACGGCCACGATCCTTCCCTGTCTGAAATGATCGTATATTACGCAAACGATCCCGAAATGATCGCTTACGCCAAGTCTATGGGCGCTAAGGGCATCACCGTTTCCGGCGTTTGCTGTACCTCCAATGAGGTTACCATGCGTCATGGTATCCCCATGGCAGGTAACTTCCTGAATCAGGAGAACGTTGTACTTACCGGTGCTTGTGAAGCAATCGTTGTGGACGTGCAGTGTATCTTCCCTGCATTGGGCCCCCTGTCCAAGTGCTTCCACACCAAGTTCATCACCACCTCTCCCATTGCACAGATCCCCGATTCTGAGTTCTACCGCTTCTCCGCTGAGACTGCCGGCGATAACGCAAAGGCAATCGTGAAGATGGCAATCGAGAACTTTAAGAACCGTAAGGAAGAGCTGGTAAATATCCCCAACCAGAAGCAGAAGGCAAGAGTCGGTTACTCTGTTGAGGCCATTAAGAAGGTTCTCGACGGCGTTGCAAACTCTCAACTGGACGAGATGGGTACTACCAAGCCGCTGATCGAGTGTGTACACTCCGGTGTTCTGCGCGGTGCTGTGGCTATGGTTGGTTGTAACAACCCCAAGATCCGTCCCGACACTGCCCACATTGAGCTGATGAAGAAGATGCTGGAGAACGATATTATCGTTATCACCACCGGCTGTTCCGCTCAGGCCGCTGCTAAGGCAGGTCTGATGGATCCCGTACAGGCTAAGGAATACTGCGGCGCAGGTCTGAAGCGTGTATGCGAGCTGGCTGGTATTCCTCCCGTGCTGCACATGGGCTCCTGCGTGGATATTTCCCGTATGATGATCTTGGCTTCCGACATTGCTAAGGACTGGGGCATCAATATTTCCCAGGTTCCCGTTGTTGGTTGCGCACCTGAATGGATGTCTGAGAAGGCTGTTTCCATCGGTAACTACGTTGTGGCTACCGGTATCGAGACCTTCCTGGGCGTTGATCCCTATTCCAAGGGTTCTTCCGAGGTTACCGAGCTGCTTCAGGGCGAAAACGGCATCAAAGAGTGGGTTGAAGCTAAGTTTGTTGTGGATACCGACATTGATTCTCTGGGCGATAAGATGATCGCTTGCATTGAGGCAAAGCGCGCCGCCCTGGGTATTTAATTAAGAATATGTAGGGGCGACCTGTGGTCGCCCGCGGGCGGTCAAAGACCGCCCCTACCGTGAAATACGAGGTCTTTTCTAAATGAAAGTAGCGATTACCGGAAAGGGCGGTGTGGGTAAAACCACTCTGTCCTCCACCCTGGCCCGGCTCTATGCCGACGAAGGACGTACCGTCCTTGCCGCCGATGTAGACCCCGACGCCAATTTAGGTCTAGCCCTGGGTCTTACCCAGGAGGAAGTCGATGAAATCGTTCCTATTTCCAAAATGCGCACTCTGGTAGAGGAGCGCACCGGTGCCAATGCGGCCAACAAGTTTTTTAAGTTAAATCCGCAGGTCTCCGATATTCCGGACACCTTCTCCAAGGAAATTAACGGCGTAAAGCTTTTGGTGATGGGTACGGTGGATGTGGGCGGCAGCGGCTGTGTTTGTCCGGAGCATGTAATGCTCAAGAGCATTCTCTCCGCCATGACCTACCGCAAGGACGATGTGGTGATTATGGATATGGAAGCCGGTCTTGAACATTTGGGCAGAGGCACGGCAGCCAATATGGATCAGTTCATCGTGGTGATCGAGCCGGGCGCCCGCAGTGTCCAAACCTACCGCAACGTAAAGCGGCTGGCAGCAGACTTAGGTGTTAAACAGGTTCGTGTGGTTGCCAATAAGATTCGGGACGAGCAGGACGAAGCATTTATTCGAAATGCCATCCCCCAGGAAGATCTTCTTGGTTTTATCCATTATAACCCCGAGATCATTGACGCAGACCGTCAGGGAAAATCGCCCTACGACTTCAGCCCCGCAGCAATCGAAGAAATTCGTAAAATCAAAGCGATCTTAGATCGCCAATAACCTACCGGCAAATTGTGTCATTCCGAGCCAGCGTTTATACTGGCGTGGGAATCCCCCTCCCAAGGCGGAGATTGCCACGTCGCTTCGCTCCTCGCAATGACCTATTAAAAACAAGGAGGATATCAAGTTGACACTTTTTGATAGAGTTTTCGGCGGTAACGATTACAACTATGAGCGTACCGTAGCCGCTATTGACGCAGCTATCGCCAAGTTTGGCGAAGCAGAAGCTGTCGCATTCCCCAACACCGCTTACAACCTGCCCTGCTACTACAGCATCACTGGTAAGAAGATCAACAATCTGGGTGAGCTGAAGGCAGCACTTTTGAACGATGTGCAGCCTATGATGACCCGCAATCCCCGCCTGCAGGATGTATTCGACAGCGGTATTGCTTCCGCTCTGTGCGCAGAGTTTTTGGAAGTTCTGAAGTACCTGAACGGTGCTGAGCCTTATGCTGAGCCCGAGATGGGCTTCCTGTCCGACGCATTCGTCCGTAATCTGGGTCTGCCCCTGGTTACCGGCGACATTCCCGGCGTCGCTGTTATTATCGGCGGTGCAGAAGATCCTGCCGAGACTGTGGCTTTGGCCAAGTCCTATCAGGCACAGGGCCTGCTGGTTACTCTCAGCGGCAGCTCCGTTAAGCACTGCGCTGACTGCGGCATGAACCTGGGTGAAGGCGTTCGCGTTGTCCCTCTGGGCTACGAGGATCAGTCTGTTATCCACGTCGTTTCCGTTGCTCTGCGTGCTGCACTGATCTTCGGTGCAATCCAGCCCGGCGACACCAAGGCTCTGTACAAGTACACCATGGATCGTATCCGCGCTTTTGTTAACGCATACAAGTCCCTGACCGACGAGATCGTTTCCTACGGTGCCGGCGCTATTTGCCTGGGCTTCCCCGTTATCTCCAACGAGACCGAGAACATGTTCCGTGTTCCCAAGAGCCTGATCCAGCAGCTGGATACCGAGAAGTGGAATGCGACTTCTTTGGAAGCCCGCGACATCAAGCTGAAGATCACCAAGATCGACATCCCCGTTTCCTACGCTACCGCTTTCGAAGGCGAGATCATCCGCAAGGGCGATATGCAGGTGGAAGTGGACGGCTCCCGTGTGGACTGCTTCGAGCTGGTTCAGACTAAGGAGATGCAAGAGGTTGAAGACCACAAGATCACCGTTATCGGTCCTGAAATCGACGAGATCCCTGTTGGCTCCAAGATTTCCCTGTCCTACACCATCGAAGTTGCCGGTAAGGCTATGCAGGCTGACTTCGAGTCTGTTATGGAGCGTAAGATCCACGCTTGGATCAACTGCATCGAAGGCGTTATGCACACCGGTCAGCGTGATATGATCCGTGTTCGTATCAGCAAGGCTGACTTCGAGGCAGGCTTTAAGTTTGCACACTTGGGCGAGGTTCTTTACGCAAAGGTTAAGAGCGAGTTCGAGGCAGTTGTTGACAAGTGCCAGGTTACCATCGTGGTAGATGCTGACCAGAACAAGGCCCTGCGTGCACAGGCAAATGAAGTCTTTAACAAGCGTGATGCAAGACTGGCTTCCATGACCGACGAGTCTGTGGACACCTTCTATACTTGTATCATGTGTCAGGCCTTCTCCCCCAGCCATGTTTGTATCGTTACGCCCGAGCGTTTGGGTCTTTGCGGTGCTGTTTCCTGGCTGGATGCCAAGGCTACTCAGGAGCTGGATCCCAACGGTCCTTGCCAGCCCATCCTCAAGACCGGCTGCCAGGACGAAAAGCTGGGCCGCTACGACTCCATGGACGAGGCTGTGAACAAGTACTCTCAGGGTGCTGTTGAGCGCATCACTCTGTACTCCCTGTTCCAGGATCCCATGACTTCCTGTGGTTGCTTCGAGTGTATCTGTGGTGTTGAGCCCTGCTCCATGGGTGTTGTTATCACCTGCCGTGAGCATCCCGGTATGACACCTCTGGGCATGAGCTTCTCTGAAATGGCTTCTATGACCGGCGGCGGTGTGCAGACTCCTGGCTTCATGGGCCACGGCAAGCACTTCATCTCCTCCAAGAAGTTCATTGCAGCAGAAGGCGGCCCCGGCCGTATCGTTTGGATGCCCAAGATGCTGAAGGATCAGATGCGCGAGCGTCTGGATGCCACCATTTTGGAAATGTACGGTGTTGAAAACTTCACCGACATGATCGCAGACGAGACCATCTGCACCGAGGACCCCGAGCAGCTGCTGGAGTACCTGGGCGAAGTTGGACACCCCGTTCTGGGCATGGATCCCTTCGATATGTAATTTACATATCAAAAATCGCCGATCCAACAGGATCGGCGATTTTTAGGTTTTGTCATTCAAATTTCTGTT
Source organism: Faecousia sp. (assembly GCA_045648245.1). GTDB lineage: Bacteria > Bacillota > Clostridia > Oscillospirales > Oscillospiraceae > Faecousia. The sequence goes on from JAZRNS010000101.1 coordinate 5,385, forward strand.
TAACGAACAGTTTCTTAAAACGTATGTCATTGCGAAGGTGCGTTAGCACATGTGGCAATCTCCCGGTGTGAGGCTGACTTTTGAGATTGCCACGTCGCGCTATGCGCTCCTCGCAAAGACGTGAAGGTACGATGGCTGGTTGCGACGGTTACAACTGCTCGTCAAACTGAAATTGGACTTTCATTCCTTTGTTGTGTAATAGGAAAGAATGTGGTATACTGATAAAAAGGATGTGATACCCATGATCGATTTTCAGCCGCTGGATATTTCCCGGAAAGGGGAATATGACCGTTTCCTCCGTGGCTTCGGCGAGCGAGGCTGTGAATATAATTTTGCAAATCTTTATTTGTGGGGTCGGCAAAAAGCCGCCTTTCACGAAGGTAATTTGGCTTTTTTCTCACAGTTCAACCGCAAAAGCGTCTACCCCTTCCCCATTGGGGAAAACCTAAGGGCCACCATCGATGCGATCATACACGATGCAAAAATGCGGGGCATTCCCTGCCGTCTGACCAGCCTTTCTCAGGACGATTGTGCCCTTTTGGAGCAGCTGTATCCCGGCAAATTCCGTTACCATTTCGATCGGGACGGCTTTGACTATGTTTATAACATTGACGATCTTGCCGATCTGCCGGGGCGGAAGTTTCAGCGCAAACGCAACCACTTTAACCGTTTTCGCACGGCAAATCCCCAGTATACCACGGAAGCGATCACTGATGAAAACACCCCTGCTGTGGCTGCCATGTTAGACACCTGGTACGCCCAGCGGCAAGCATCTGACCCCCACGCAGACTTTCACATGGAGCGCAGCGCACTGAAAAAGGCCCTGACCCACCGCAATGCGCTGGGTATGGAGGGCTTGGTTCTGATGGTAGACGGCAAAATCGTGGCCATGACCTTGGGCAGCATGATGTGGGATACCACCTTTGATGTGCAGTTTGAAAAGGCATTGGAGGAAGTGGACGGGGCATATCCGGCAATCAACTGCGAATTTGCCCGGCATTTGCGGGAAAAATATCCGTTGCTTCAATGGCTGAACCGGGAGGACGATTTGGGTTTGGAGGGTCTGCGGAAGGCAAAGCTTTCCTATAACCCGGACCATTTTGTGGAGAAGAACTGGGCATGCCTTTTGGAGGATGGGTATGATTATTAAAGCCCCTACTGACACCACCGCCCTGCGCAAGCTCTGGAAGCAGGCATTTGGAGATTCCGATGCCTTTCTAGACAGCTTTTTCCGGTTTGGCTTCTCCCCTTCCCGCTGTTTTACTGCTATAATTGCCGGGCAGCTTGCCGGAGCGCTTTATTGGTTTGACTGCCATTTTAATGACAAAAAAATCGCCTATTTGTATGCGATCGCCACAGACAAGGCTTTACAAAACCGGGGCGTATGCCGCACCCTTATGGAACACACCCACCGCCATTTACAAGCCCTTGGGTACAAAGGGTCGATCTTAGTGCCAGCGGGCGAAAGCCTGTTTGGGTTTTACGAAAAATTGGGATATACCACCTGCTGCCACATTGCACAAAACACCTGCAAAGCAGAAGATTCCATACCCTTGCAGAAAATCAGCAGCGCAGAATATGCCCGTTTACGCAAGGCCCTGCTGCCTGCCGGCAGTGTGGTCCAGGAAGGGGCTGTGCTGGACTTTTTGTACACCCAAGCCTCCTTCTACAAAGGAGAACATTTGCTGCTGTGCGCTGCTACAGAGGGCGACAGAGCATTCATTCCGGAGCTGCTGGGTGATGCTTCCTGCGCCCCACAAATTGTTGCTACGCTGGGGGCTAAGGAAGGCATTTACCGCACACCGGGCAACGGCCGTCCCTTCGCAATGTACTACCCCCTAACTGGCTGCACAGAAATGCCAGCCTATTTTGCTTTTGCTTTAGATTAAAAGCCCGAAACGCATTTAAGTTTCGGGCTTTGTGTATAGGGTTGTTACTGATTTGCTGTTTCCTTTTTCTTGCAAATCTTTTCCGCAGGCTGGAAACAACCCCCTATTCAGACGAAAAAAATTTTTCCTCAGAGATTTTTTTGCATTATCCTCTTGCACACAGAAAAAAATAGATGTATAATTCATCTATAAAATTGCAAATACGGAGGAAAAAGATATGTCCGGAAATATCCGTCCTGAAAACATGGCACGTATCACAAACTTTGACCTTGCCAACGCTTTTATTGACCAGCAGGTTGCCGCTGTACGTGCCCAGGTTGGTAATAAGAAGGTTTTGCTTGCCCTGAGTGGCGGTGTAGACTCTTCTGTGGTTGCCGCTTTGCTGATCAAGGCTATCGGCAAGCAGCTTGTTTGTGTTCACGTCAATCATGGCTTGATGCGTAAAGGCGAAAGCGAAGATGTCATCAAGGTCTTTAAGGAAGGTTTGGACGCAAACCTGATTTATATCGACGCAACCGACCGTTTCCTGGATCTACTGGCAGGTGTTGCCGATCCTGAAAAGAAGCGCAAGATCATTGGCAACGAGTTTATTAAAGTGTTTGATGAAGAAGCTGCAAAGCTGGACGGCATCACCTTCCTGGCACAGGGTACGATCTACCCCGACATTTTGGAGTCCATCAAAGCAAAGGAAAGCGGCAAGCCTGTTAAGTCCCACCACAATGTGGGCGGCCTGCCCGATGACATGGCAATGGAGCTGGTTGAGCCTGTAAAGCTGCTTTACAAGGACGAAGTCCGTGTTGTGGGTGAAGCTTTGGGCCTGCCCCACGCAATGGTTTACCGTCAGCCCTTCCCCGGCCCCGGTCTGGGCGTTCGCTGCTTGGGTGCCATTACCCGCGACCGTCTGCACGCCCTGCGGGAAGCTGACGCGATCCTCCGTGAGGAGTTTGACAAGTGCGGTCTTGCAGAAAAGGTTTGGCAGTACTTTGTGGCAATTCCCGATATTAAGAGCGTTGGCGTGCGCAACGAGATGCGTTATGAGGGCTGGCCCGCCATCATTCGCGCTGTGAACACCACCGACGCAATGACTGCCACCGTAGAGGAGATCCCCTATCCCGTTCTGCATAAGATCGTAAACCGGATCACTTCTGAGGTGGAAGGCATCAACCGTGTGCTGATGGACCTGACCCCGAAGCCCACCGGTACCATTGAGTGGGAATGATTTGAAAGCGGTTTATAAATCCCGAAAAGTGTTGTAAATACAGCGCTTTTCGGGATTTGCTTTTTGAGATGGCTACATTTAAGCGATTTTTGCAGCCATCACTCTTGGGCGGCTACTTCTAAAGAACCATTATAATCAAACATCCGCCGGTTCCAG
>JAZRNS010000102.1:0-6143 GCA_045648245.1 Faecousia sp.
ACAATAAAGCAACGCAGGATGGAATCTTTCAACATTATCAAGCAATATGTAGTATTACATCACTTCCTGTGATCGCTTATAATGTCCCGAGCAGAACCGGCTTGGATATCCCTGTTTCAGTCTATCAACGGCTTTCGGAAATTCCTAATATTGCAGGTGTAAAAGAAGCCAGTGCGGATATTACGAAAATTGCCAGGATTAAAAATGCTTGTGATAAGGATTTTTCCATATGGTCCGGTAACGACGATCAGATTGTTCCGGTTTTGTCGCTCGGCGGCAAGGGTGTCATTTCGGTACTGTCCAACATCGCACCCAAAGACACGTCTGTCATGTGCCAAAAATATTTAAGCGGCGACGTACAAAGTGCTGCCGCCATGCAGCTCGAATACCTCGAACTCGTGGACGCTCTGTTCTGCGAAGTCAATCCCATTCCTGTCAAAGCCGCCGTTGCGGCCATGGGATTCGGTGAAAACAGTTTGCGTTTACCGTTAACCCCGATGGAATCGGCCCACGAAGCCACGTTGCTTTCACTCATGCGCCGCCACGGCATCTTGAAATAAAGGGGATCAAACCTATGAACATTGCCATCTACGGATACGGCAACCTCGGTCGCGGTGTGGAATGCGCCGTGCACCAAAACTCAGATATGACACTCATCGGTGTTTTCACCCGTCGCGATCCCGCGACCGTGAAAACCGTATATAACACCCCTGTCTATGCCGTAAGTGATATTGATGCCTTCGCCGATCGGATCGATGTGTTGATCCTGTGCGGCGGCAGTGCCACCGACCTGCCGGAAATGACACCGGCATTGGCAAAGGACTTTAATGTGATCGACAGCTTTGATACCCATGCAAATATTCCTGCCCATTTTGCCAATGTGGATCAGGCGGCGAAGGCCGGGGGTAACATTGCTGTGATCTCCTTGGGCTGGGATCCCGGCCTGTTCTCCGTGAATCGCCTGTATGCATCCAGCGTCCTGCCTCAGGGTCGGGACTATACCTTCTGGGGCAGAGGTGTGAGCCAAGGACATTCTGACGCAGTACGCCGTATTCCCGGCGTTGTGGACTGCCGTCAGTATACGATTCCTGTTCCGGAGGCAATGGAGCAGGTTCGTCAGGGCCTTATGCCGGAGCTGACCACCCGCCAAAAGCACACCCGCTATTGCTATGTGGTTGCGCAGGAGGGTGCAGACAAGACCGCTATTGAAAAGACCATTAAGACCATGCCCAACTATTTTTCCGATTACGATACTACGGTAGAATTTATCACCATGGAGCAGATGCGCAAGGAACATTCCGGTCTGCCCCACGGCGGCAGTGTGATCCGCAGCGCAACCACCGGATGGGATAACGAATGCCAGCAAACCATTGAATATAAGCTGACTCTGGATTCTAACCCCCAGTTTACTGCCAGTGTGCTGGTAGCATGCGCCCGGGCAGCTATGAGAATGAAGGCTCGGGGCATTACCGGCTGCCAAACAATTTTCGATATTGCTCCGGCAGATATGACAGCCATGAGCCGAGAGGATATTTTGGCCCACATGTTGTAACACAAAAGCAAGGAATTTTCGTATGCTCTATCAGAATTTATCAATCAATGCATCCGGCCACCTGACCTTTGCAGGGCTGGATACGGTAGATTTGGCAAAGGAATTTGGAACGCCCCTGATGCTCATGGATGAGGGGGCGCTGCGCAGCCGCTGCCGGGAATATAAAATGGCAATGGAAAAATATTTACCTGCCGGTTCTATGCCCCTTTATGCCAGCAAGGCGCTAAGCTTCAAGCGGATCTATGAGATCATGGCACAAGAGGGCATGGGCATCGATGTGGTGTCCTCCGGCGAGCTGCGTACCGCAGTAAAAGCCGGTTTTCCCATGGAAAAGGTTTATTTCCACGGCAATGCCAAGACGGATTTTGACATCCGTTATGCCATAGAAAATAAGATTGGCTATTTTATCTGCGACAATGCCGATGAGCTTGCCGCCATAAATACGGAGGCAGGTCGGCAGGGAATCCGACAGAAGGTTCTGCTGCGCCTGACCCCTGGTATTGATCCCCACACCCATGCGAAAATCAGCACCGGTCGCATTGATTGCAAGTTCGGTGCTGTGATTGAAAACGGTCAGGCAGAAGCACTGGCTGTGCAGGCACTCTCTTATGAGAATATCGCCTTGCAGGGTTACCACTGCCATATCGGTTCTCAGATTTTTGACCATGCGCCCTTCTGTGATGCGGCTGTGATCATGCTTCGGTTTTTGGCAGAAATGGGCAGAAAACACGGCTTTTATGCACCGGTTTTAAATTTGGGCGGCGGTATGGGCGTGCCCTATACCAAGGAAGACCCGGTTATCGACTATGCAGAAAATATCCGGAAAATCGGATTACTGATCGACCAGACCTGTAAGCAGTTGGATGTGCCGAAGCCGGTGATCCTTATGGAGCCGGGGCGGAGTATTGTGGCAGATTCCGGCATTACTGTGTACAGTGTGTCTACGGTAAAGCAGATTCCTGGATTTAAGAACTATGTGTCTGTGGACGGTGGCATGACTGACAATCCCCGCTACACCCTTTATGAGGCAGCCTACACCGTGTACTCTGCCAGCCGGGCAGGGGAGGAAGCAGATTTCCCCTGCACATTGGCAGGTCGCTGCTGTGAAAGCGGCGATCTGATTCAGGAAAATATTTTCTTGCCTGCACCCCAGCGGGGTGATTTGGTTGCAGTGCTGACCACCGGTGCCTATAACTACGCCATGTCTTCCAATTACAACCGGATTCCCCGACCACCGATTGTAATGGTGGGACAGGAGAAGCCTTATGTGGCTGTCCGCCGGGAGACCTTGGACGACCTTTTAGAATACGATATGTAAAAAATTCCTCTGTTCTGTGGAACAGAGGAATTTTCCTTTAGTCAATATTGCGGATGGCACCGGCATGGGACAGCAGTTGTTCACTTAAAGTATTTTTGCCCGCATCCGCATGGGCAAAAATACCGATATCCCGTTTTTTATTATAGAATAACTCCAAAAGTTGCAGTTATTTTACCGGTTCCGGCCTTTTGCTGAACTTATAAAACAGCCGGTAGAAAAGCACAATATACACCAAGAACAGGCCGATTACCAGCATAGGATACAGCACCCGATTGCCCTTTACCAGATTGAACAAAATGTCATAAGGTGTGCCGTCGCCTGCCATCAGGAACATATAGTTATAAGGAATGGTAACATTGGCAATGTAGGCGGCAATGCAGAAAACCGTTAAAAAACCAAAGGTAAAAGAAATGTTCTGCTTTTTCATGCTTGCCATGCCGGAAATCAGAATGTACAGGGAGGCGAAACCTGAAATGCAGTGGGTAACGCCGGATACCACATTGTCAAAGGAGAGAACGGGGTAGGCGTTGTAGTCCTGACCGGCGCCGATGGGACCAAATATAGCGCCCAAAATGCCGAAAATGCATACAAAATCCAAGGATGCTTCCTTGATTCGACCCTTTGTAAAAGCGGCCATGGGAATGGCAATCAGTTGAATACTGCACAAAAACAGCGGCAGGTTGTGCAAAATCGGATGGGTGTTGCCTGTATTTATGCAAGCAATTATAATTTTCAGAATTTCCAATCCGTCGATCAAAATTGCCGCCCAAATAAGAACCTTGTTCTTTTGTCGCAATGTGTTGTGCTTGTTGGCCTTGCCGATAAAAATAGCCAGAAGCACCATGGATACCAACAAAAAACTCACGAATGTAATGTGCTGCCAGGATAAAAAGCCTTCCGGCTCACGAGTATAACCGCCAAATCCAAAAAACTCTTTCATGATAACCTCTATATTTCTAAGTTAATGGAGTATATTTAGATGCTTTAAATAGTAGTTTATTCCAGGCTCTTATTTGCTGTTTTTCAGTCCCAAAAGCCAGTCTGCGGAAATGTTGTAGGCGTTACAAATTGCAAAGAGGTATCTAATTGGTAATTCATTTATACCTTTTTCGTACTTGAAATATTGTTGCTGAGAAATCCCAAGGGTTTCAGCAACCTGCGCCTGTGTGATATTATTTTCTTGTCGAAATTGCTTAATTCTTTCGGTATACAGCATATGTGCTTACTTCCTTTTTGTGAATTTTTACAATTTATACTCTACAGTAAAAATGCTGTATTGACAATGAGCAAATGTGCTGTTGAAATCCGCCTGTGAGGTGAATAATATGGAAAATAATTATTGTAAAGACTGCGGGCATTTTCATCAGCATTATGGACTGGATAACCGGAAATGTTTCGGGTTTATTGCGGGCATTGTGCCTTTCCAAAGGTAAGACAGAAAAACCGGATGCGGCTGCTTGCGAAAATTTTGTTCCAGCACCGCCCCGGGAAGATGCCTTTGCCACAAAGGAATATCTGAGTAAAGAACTGCTACAGTATTTGCTGAATTTGGAATTGCTGCCGCAAATTGAAGAGGGAACTCACAAATAAACACTTCCATTTTTCGGCAAATAGCGGTATACTAGCAGGGTAGGAAAGCTACGGCGTTCCAATGTCCATAAAAGGAGAAAGAATATGAAAAAGATAATTGCAATTTTGCTGTGCTTACTGACCCTCTTGACCTTGGCTGCCTGCGGCAACAAGGTAGAGCTGCATTGCGACGGGGAGGGCTGTGAGAATGTGGTCTACGGCAAAGACCATATGGACGATAGCTGGATCATTTATTGCAAGAGCTGCAGCGAAATGCTGGGTCTTGAATAAGGCATTGCTGCCTGCGCAGGTTTTAACAGGATTTAGAACATGAAAACAAAAGCATTTTTTGCCGGTATGCGGGCCGGTATGCCGGTTTGCGTGGGATACTTTTCCGTCAGCTTCGGCTTTGGCGCAATGGCCATCACCCAGGGGTTGTCTATATGGCAGTCGATTTTGATTTCTGCAAGTAACCTGACCAGTGCCGGTCAGTTTGCCGGGCTTACGGTGATTGTCGCCGGAGCCACCATTATGGAAATGATCCTGACCCAGCTTGTGATCAACAGCCGGTACGCCCTAATGAGCTTGGCGCTGGGACAGCGGTTGGGGCAGAGTGTGGGAACAGGTAAGCGCCTGCTATCTGCGTTTTTTAACACCGACGAGGTGTTCGCTTTGGGCATGTCCCGGGGACAAAAGCTGACGCCCGGCTTTTTTGTGGGTGCCGGTGTGATTGCCGCTGTGGGGTGGACTTCGGGAACTGCCATGGGCGCGATCGCCGGCTCTTTGCTGCCGGAGTCTGTCCGTATGGCACTGGGTGTGCTGCTTTACGGCATGTTCATTGCTATCGTTGTACCCCAGGCAAAAGAAGAAAAGTCCATTTTGGTTTCCGTGATCCTTACACTGGTCTTTAGCTGCCTGTTTGCATGGGCGCCGCTGCTGGACCGGGTCTCCGCAGGTTTGGCAATCGTAATTTGTACGGTGTTGGGGGCTTCGGTCTGTGCCGTTCTCTTTCCTGTAAAGGAGGAGAAACAATGAATATTTACATCTATATTCTGGTTATGGCAGTAACAACCTACCTGATTCGGGCGCTGCCCCTGACCCTTTTGAAAAAGCCTATTGAAAACACCTTTGTGAAGTCTTTTTTGCACTATGTTCCGGCGACATGCCTGACAGCGATGACCTTCCCTGCGGTCTTGTACGCTACGGAAAATATACTCAGCGGTGCAGTAGGCCTGGTTGTTGCAGTTGTGCTGGCGCTGAAAAAGAAAAGCCTGATCGTTGTGGCGGTAGCCGCTTGCGCGGCTGTGTTCGTAGTGGAACAAATTTTGAAATTCTTATAAATTTTAGAGCATTCCTTAGACAAAAAGGCTTCACAGCAATCTTCGTCGATTGCCGTGAAGCCTTTTTTAGTAAAACTTCATTAGGTCATAATCTCGCTGCCCAAAGGGCAAACTTAGTTGAACCCACACATTCAAAGAAAGCCATTAGTCATGTGATTCCTTGCCATCACTGACAAAGGGGATTTTTCCATTCTCGCTTTCAAAGTTCCGTATGCACTGGCGGATCAGATGCAGAATTTGCCCATTTCCGGAGCGTCCCTCATACTTTGCGATATAGTGGAGCTTGTAATGTAATTCCGGTTCTATCTCAATTCCCAAATGCTTGTTGTTCTTGTTCCGCATAACCCACCTCAAAATATCTTGA
>JAZRNS010000103.1:0-11341 GCA_045648245.1 Faecousia sp.
GGAATTCCAAATCCCAACCTCTCTGCCTTGCACCAACCGGCAGATCTCTGGAGAAGTTTCGGGGAAATGTACTGGTTTTCATCATCGCGTTGTGCGTATCAATTAAACATTAGTTTACCACTGACGCACGGGCAAGTCAAGTGATATATGCAAAAAAATCCCATTTATCCTGAAATTATGCCAATATTTCCCCATCTTATACAATTATACTTGAAAGCGATCGTAGGCTTTGTAGCAATCCAAACACAGCTTCTTCTCGCGGGACAGTCGAATCCAATTGGCGCCGGTGGTTTCACCGCAGCAATCGCAGATATAGGAATCAAAGAGTTTTGCACTCTCCGGCAGTGCAATGGTCGTTTCCTTTACGGTAAACATATCCTTCGGCGCACAGGACTGATAAAAAGCAAAGGATTCTTCTTTGGTAATTTCTTTGGGTCTGGGCTTTAACACCAGCCGAAGGGATTTGCCGGTTTTGCGGTTATAGAAGGAAAACGCCTGTTTGCCCCGCATGTGGAAAAGCAAATTGCCCTTTCCCACACTACAGCCCAGCATTACCTGTACCGCATCCACCCCGCAGGCATCGTTTTCGCTAATGCAAACTACCTGCTCATCCTCAGAAAAAGTCAGTTCCAGCAGCTCGACCGCATACAAGCTCGCCTTATAGCCGATGGTCAGGCCACCGCATTCGTGGCCATGAAACGCCACACAATCCTGCCAAGTTTTCATAGTTTTCTCCTTATTCCTCCACCAGCACCATGTACCGGCCCTCTATTTCTACCACTTTCGCGTTAACGCCATAAACCTCTTTTAATGCAGTGCTGTCCAGAACAGAGCGGTCTCCGTCTCGAAATACCTGCCCGTCCTTCAAAAGCAGAAAACGGTCGCAAAAACGCAACGCCAAATTTAAATCGTGAATCACCACCACCGCTGTAAGCTGATCCTTGTGGCAAATTTCCCGAACCAGGCTCAGCACATGGTATTGGTTTTGAATATCCAATGCGCTGGTAGGTTCGTCCAGCAGCAACACCTTCGGCTGCTGTGCCAACGCTCTTGATAGCATCACCTTTTGTTTTTCTCCGCCGGAGAGCTGACTTAAAAATCTGCCCCGCATATCCTCCACATCCAGCCGATGCATAGCATCGTGAACGATGGTATGATCTTCTTCCGTAAATCCCCACTTCATATAGGGTCTGCGTCCCAGCATGACCACATCGTGAACCGTCATCTGAGTGTCCGGTACACTTTGGGATACGAACGCCACTCGCTTCGCCACCTCCCCGGTGCCCATAGTCAGTAAATTTTCTCCGTCTAAAAGCACCTGACCGGCATCCGGCTTCAATATGTGGTTAAAGCATTTGAGCAATGTACTTTTACCCACACCGTTGTTGCCCAAAATTGCCAAAAGCTGTCCCGGTTCTGCTTGAAAAGACACATCTTTTAAAACATCAGGGCCATTTTTGTAACCGTAGGACAGGTTCTTGATTTCCATCATTCCTTTTTTCCTCCCTTAAACAGAAGATACAGGAACAGCGGACCACCCAAAAAGGAAGTGATTGCGCCGATAGGTAGGATTACCGGACTAATCACCGTTCTTGCAAACAGGTCTCCCAACAGCAAAAGTGTCGCACCGCCCAAGATAGAACCGGGAATCAAGTACACATGGTTGTTTCCCACTACCATGCGTACAATATGGGGCGCCACCAAGCCAATAAAGCTGATAAGTCCCACATAAGACACTACCACACTGCTGCACAAACAGCACAGCAGCAAGCTGACTAAGGTCAGCCGTTTTACATGAATACCCAAGCTAATAGCAGTTTCCTCACCGCCCAACAGTGCATTGAAATCCCAGCGCCGGAAAAAGCAGTAAATACACAAAGCCGCCACCACGATGCCCATGCTGCCCAGTTCCTTCCAATCCGTACTGCCCAAATCGCCGAAGGTCCAAAACACCAAGGTGGACAGTTGTATCTCATCGGCAAAATACTGAATCAGTGTTGTAGCACCGGTAAACATGGAGCTGATGGCTACACCTGCCAGCACAATGCCCTCCGGAGAAACGCGGCGAAATTTGGAAAGGCCTAAGATCACCAATGCCACCGACATCGAGCCGATAAATGCACACAAGGGGATCCCAATGCCGGAATTTCCGCGAAAGCCCAGCACCACAATGGCAAAAGCAGCGCCAAAGGTTGCGCCCTGAGATACACCCAATGTGGACGAAGATGCTAAGGGGTTACGCAGAACTGCCTGCAAAACACAGCCTGCCAAGCCAAGACCGCCGCCTGCCAAAATAGCTGTACAGATTCGGGGCAAGCGGTTGTTTTGCACCACCAAGTTGATTTTTCGGTCAGCAGATCTTCCGAAAATACCCTTTAGCAGCTCCCCTACGGGCGTTTCATAAGAGCCGGCCCGCAGGCTCAGCAGCATTGCCGCCAGGAGCAGACAGCCCAATGCAATCAAAAAAGCAATACTTTTTATTCGGTTTTTTCCGTAGGCTTCATCAATGCCTTTACGAGCCAATCTTGATTGGACGGAATTCATAACCGGCCTCCTTCAGCTGTACATAGGGATTTGTCCCCAGCAGCATTTCAAAAATCTCTCCGGCCTTCTGCACCGGATCCACATCTGCAAACTGCTCCTTATAGATCACACTGGCTGCATAATAGGCATCTGCCAGTGCCGTTTCCAGGTTTGATGCATTGGAGCGGAAAGAAATCTGAGAATAAACCTTTCCCTCCTGCACTGCAGTCAGGGCATTGTAGTAGTCAGGATTTTTTGCATAATCCTCTGCGATCAGGTCTTTTCCGTTAAAGTCCACGAAGATCACATCCGGGTCCCAACTAAGCACCTGCTCCAAATCGATGTTAAATGCTCCGGTCTGACCGGTGGTGTCTGCCAGATTTTTTGCATGGATCAAGTCAAACGGACCGTATCCGGCCTCTGTACCTTCAAAGCCGTGATGTCCCTTAAAGGATACACCGCCCACATAAACAGAAGGCTTTTCTTCGTCGGGAATATCCTTGGTGCGGCTATGCAGATCTTCCTTGATTCCATTTAAATATTCACCCAAGGCAGCAGCACGATCTTCCATGCCATACAGCTGACCAAGAATACGGATCGTTTCATAGGCGCTCTCATCCAGCGTAGTATCGCTGCCGGGAATCACCACCACCGGAATGCCGGTTTTTGTCTGCAGCTCATCGGCATCTACTGAGGCAAATTTGCTCATGACGATCACCTGGGGAGCCAGCTCAATAATCGCTTCCGGGTAAGGTTCGCCATTGGTACCGATAATGGGAAGGTCCTTGAATTTTTCAAAATTTACATAGTTGTACAGGCGAGATATGCTAATTGTTTTTTCGCAGTCCTCAACGCCAACCATCAAATCCGCAGCGCCAATATAACAGCTATAGCGCAATGCGCCAACGCCAACACAGACAGCAGACTCTATGTTTTCCGGAACCGCAACCTGACGGTTCAGGCCGTCGGTAATCTGGCGGTTTCCACCGGCGGTATCCGCAGGCGCAGAGCAGCCTGCAAATAAAGCTTGTATCATAATAAATGCCAAAAGCAGGGACAAAATTTTCTTCATTTTCATTTTTTCCTTTCTTTTTTCGGCAGGACAGTGTATAATACTAAGGCCTGCCTTGATTTTTGTGGATCGGGCTTAGGTACGCCCCGGTTTGGTGCCAGCCACACCGGGGCATCTTCACGGCTATTATAGGCAATCCCCCCGCCGGGTACAAGCCCGGTAGGGGGATATTTTTTTCGTATTTTCCTGTTTATTTTCAGTTTTTCCCTGGTCGTTTGGAAGAAAAAATTTTTTTAACAAAAGTTGATACTTTTTTACCAAAAGCACACTGATTTTTGCCTTGACTTTCAGTACTTTTGTCTGTAAACTTATTTTAGTACTTATTTTATAAGGAGATTATATTATGGCTCAAAAAATTCGTTGGGGTGTTATCGGTGCTGGCGGCATTGCCGACCGCAGAACCATCCCCGGCATGATGCTCTGCGACAACGCAGAACTGGTTGCCGTTATGGAGATCAATATGGAACTGGCAGAAAAGTGCCGTGCCAAGTGGGGCTGTAAAAAGGCCTACGACAACGAGGCTGATTTGTTGGCTGATCCTGAAATCGATGCTGTATATATTGCCTCTCCTGTGGTGCTCCACGCAAAACAGGCTATGGCAGCAGCCGATGCCGGCAAGCATATCCTCATTGAAAAGCCTTTGGCAATGACTGCTGAAGAGGGTCAGAAGGTTGTTGACTACTGCGAGGCAAAGGGCGTTAAGATCGCTGCCGGTCTGATGATGCGCTTCGGTGCCTATGTGCAGGCTATGAAAAAGGCAATTGCCGAAGGTAAGATCGGCAAGCCTGTTTCCGGCTATGCCCAGTTCACCTGCTGGTATCCGGACATCCCCGGCGCCTGGCGTCAAACCAAGGCAGCCTCCGGTGGCGGTGCTATGATGGATATGGGTGTCCATTGTATTGACCTGTTGCAGTACATTTTAAACAGCAACGCAAAGGATGTGGCAGCTTTCCATGACACCCTCTCTTTCCACTATGAGGTTGAGGATAGCTCCACGGTTTTAATGCGAATGGAAAACGGCTGTCAGTGCGTTGTCCAGTCCAACTTCAATGTTCCTGATGAAGCCGCTAAGTGGCGCATTGAGATTTTTGGCGACCAGGGAAGACTCCTGGGCTACGGTGTGATCGGTCAGGAAGACGGCGGCACACTGGACGCTATGTTCCTGGGTGAGCAAGGCGGCTATGTCGCCCAGCAGGATACCAATAAGGCAGTCGGTCAGTCCATCGAGGTGGAATTTGGCAATGCCTATGCAAGAGAGATCTCTAGCTTTAGCAATTCCCTGCTGACGGGCGCGCCTTTGGAAGTGCCTGCACAGCAGGCTGTACAAGTGCAGCGCATCATGGAGGCAGCTTATCGCTCCAATGATGAGAAAATAACTGTTACAATGTAAAGGAGAAAACATTATGGCAAAGAAAGCTTCTGATTTTCGTTACAATACCGGCGAGACCAAGGTGCCCTGGGCAGCAGTTGGTGAAAACTACAACGCCGAAGACCTGATGACCATTGTGCGCTTCATGATGAAGGGCGAGGGTGCAGAATATGATGCAGCCATTGCAGCCGTGGAAGAAAAGGTTTATGCTTTGGACAAGGTAGCCGAGCCTCCCGCAAAGCTGTCCTTGGACGCTGAGGTTGCCAAAGCTGAGGAAATGTGCGACGAGTTCCTGCGTACCGAAGGCTGTGTATTCCTGACCAACTGCACCGCCGGCTTTGAGATCGCTTCCAAGTATGCAAATCTGCAGGCTGGCGACGAGGTTATCGTTCCTGCCATCACCTTTGCTGCTACCATGGCATACCCCCTGTCTATCGGCTGTAAGATCGTGTTTGCCGACGTGGACCCCGTAACCCTGAACATGGATCCCAAGGATGTGGCAAAGAAGATCACTGACAAGACCAAGATGATCGTTCCCGTACATATTGGCGGCTACCCTGTGGATATGGATGCCATTATGGAGCTGGCTGAAAAGCACAACCTGATCGTTCTTGAAGATGCTGCACACGGCTTTGGCGGCGAGTACAAGGGCAAGAAGCTGGGCACTATCGGCCACTTCGGTGCTTACTCCTTCCATGAGGTTAAGAACATGACCTCCTTCGGCGAAGGCGGCATTTTGACCACCACCATCAAGGAGTTCCGTCCTGAGATGAAGCGTGCCCGTTTCCTGGGTGCTGACTTCTCCAAGCAAATCAAGAACTGGCTGTATGATGTATGCGCAATCCCCGGCAAGGACGGCTCTAGCTTCGTTGCTACCAACTTCTCCACCACCGAGATTCAGGGTCTGGGTCTGCAGCTGCAGCTTGCCCGTTATGACAAGATTCTGGAAGCCCGCGCACAGGCTGCTGCATATTTGACAAACCGCCTGTCCGGTTGCGATGCTATTATTCCTCAGGATCTGGGCAATGCTGACATTAAGCCCACCTTCCACCTGTACAGCGTGATCCTCGACCCCGAAAAGGCCGGCGGCGATGTGCAGCTGTTTAAGAAGAAGCTGGCTCAGAAGGGCGTTACTGAAATCGCACACTTCGGTCCTCTGTACCGCTTTGAAGTCCTGAAGGGCCGTGGCTATGACGAGGCAGCCATTGCCGCTACCTGTCCTGTAACCGAAGAGGTCTTTGACCGCCGGTTCACCCACTTCCCCATCTACGGTCTGACTCAGGAACAGTTGGACTACATGGCAGACGCTATTTTGGAATCCATCGACGAGATGCAAAAGGGTATTTAACAAACAAAAACCGACCACGGAATTCCGTGGTCGGTTTTGAAAACAGAGAAGGTAATTCCAATGAATTATAGATTACTGATGGAACTGGCTTCCAAAATCGGATGCGGCATCGCCCAGGGTGGTGCAGAAACATACCGCGTGGAAGAAAGTGTAAATCGGATTTTAATTGCCTACGGGGTGGAATCCAGAGTTTATTCTGTCCCCAACAGCCTGATTATTTCTATCATTCTCCCCGATCAAGCACCTATCACCCAGCTTTGCCGTATGGAACGAAAGGGTACGGACTTGGACGCAGTGGAGCAATACTCCAATTTAGGACGACGCATTTGCATCCAGAAGCCGGATCTGGAAACGGCAATGCTTTGGCTGGAGGAAACAGAAAAGAAACGAAAGCAGTACAAGCTGCCCTTGGTTTTGGCAGGCAATGTTCTGGTGGCCTGGGGCTTTAGCATCTTCTTCGGCGGCAACCTGATAGATTCTGCCTGTTCTGCGGTTTGCGGCCTGCTTTTGGGACTTTCCGGCCATTTCATGGGCAAAATACAAGCCAGCAATTTCTTTAAAAATATTGCGGCAGCTTTTCTTATGGCATTGTTTGCTTACGGCGCCGGTGTAGCAGGACTTACCCCCAATCCGGACTCTGCCATTATTGGTGCGCTGATGCTGCTGGTTCCGGGTATCCTGTTTACCAACGCCCTGCGAGACCTGATTTTCGGCGATATCAACTCCGGTGTCAACCGTGTGGCAGAAACTCTGATGATTGCCGTTGCTGTTGCTTTGGGAACGGTAGTCGCATGGAATTTATGTGTAGCGCTTTGGGGGATCCCTCCCCAACTGCCTGCCATAAATCACAGCCCGCTAATTACCTGCCTTGTTAGCTTTGCTGCCTGCGCAGGCTTTGTGTTTGTCTTTAATGTCCACGGCATCGGGACTATTCTTTGCGCCTTTGGTGGCGTTGTGGTTTGGGGCACATACTGCATTGTCATTGCACTTGGTTGCTCACCCCTTTGGAGTTGTTTTATCGCCACCTGTATGGCAGCGATCTTTTCAGAAGTTATGGCACGGATCCGAAAGTATCCCGCCATTTCCTATCTGGTCATTTCTGTACTGCCGCTGATACCCGGTGCCGGCGCATATTACGCCGCGCAGAAAGCACTCACCGGAAACATGCAGATGGCGGCAGACTATGCGCTAGACACTTTGGCAGTTGCCGGCGTTATGGCGGCAGGTATTTTGGTTGTCAGCACAGCTGTGCGCATCTGGACAACCCAGGAAAGAAAATGAACGGAGATTCCTATGGAAAACGAGATTTTACTGTTAGGTAAGAAAATTTTTTGGGAGCAGTCTGAAGTTTTAATGGACTATCAGCCCGATGAACATTGGCAAGACTTTTGGGATGCCAAGTTGGGTCATTGGGAATGTAAGGACGGCTATTTGATCGGCAGTGAGCCGGGCAATTTCGGCGGCATTCTGCTAAGCAAAGCCCATTACACAGACAATGTAATGATGCGATTCAAGATGTCCACCGTTCTGCCGGCTACACGGGACTTAAACGCAGTGTTTTGCACGACCTGGGACGAAAATGTCAACTACCTGAAAAAATCCTATGTGGTAGGTCTTAACGGCTGGTACGAAAACAAGAGCGGTATCGAGCGTTTTCCGGAAGAAGAATTGCGTTGCCTCACCTCCCTGTACCGCTACACTCCCGGAACAGAGGTAGAAATTCTCACCGGTGCCATCGACGGACATTGCTTTTTGTTCGCAGATGGCGTTTTGGTGCAGGAGCTGATCGACAGCGACCCCATCTGCGGCGGTCATGTGGGCTTCTCTCCCTACTCCACGGCGCTGAAGATCCGGGACATTCAGGTGCGGAAAATCGCTTGGGAGAAGCGGGAACAGATCTATGAGCCGGAATTCTAAAAACGCCCCTATAGGAACGAATATCTTACTATGACCATTGGGGAAGCCATCTTTCTTTTTTAATGATATTTTCAATTATTAAAAAGCGCTGTTGCAACTTTCGTTTGGCAACAGCGCTTTTATTTTAAATATTTTTAACTTCCACATGCTGGTAAATAGCAGCAATATCTTCTGCTTTTGGAGGCAAAGAGCCTTCTGACAGACATGCAGCTGTACCGTAGGTAACTGCATTTTTCAGGCAACCCGCCGCGTCCTCCCCTCTTTTGGCGGCGGCAATAAAGCCAGCTAGAGAGCTGTCGCCTGCACCAATGGTGGAAATGGCATCAATGACAGGAGGGGTGGCAATAAAGCAATCATCGCCGTTTAGCACCATAGCCCCCTGCTCGCCCAAGGATACCATCACATTCACAACTCCGTGCTGGGTAAAAATCCGTGCCTTTTCAATAACCTCTTGAATGGTGTCGATTTGGCAGTTTAAGTATTCAGATATCTCTTCCTGATTTGGTTTAATCAACCAGGGAACAATTTCAAAAATATCTTCTATGGTAAAGGACTTGGAATCCAGAACGATCTTAGCCCCCTTCGCCTGCAGATCCTTCAAAAACGCCTTAACCTTTTCCATAGACATACCGGAGGCAACTCTGCCGGTAAAGGTAATCACTGTTTCGTTGTCTATTTCAAGAAGCTGATCAACTTCCTCTAGCAGGCTATCGTCTACCGGGAAGCCGGAGAAGCTGATGCGGGTCTCCGGTGCATCGGCACAATGGAGTGTCAGGTTTTCCCGAATACGGCCGGGCTTTTCCAAAAACAACGCCTTAAGCCCCGCCTTTTCCAGCTCCTCCTTAAATTCTGTACAGTTATCCTTTCCCAAAACCACGATTGCTGTATTTTCTGTGCCGCCGTTTTGCAAGGCTCTGCTCAGGTTCACGCCCTTGCCCCCTGCTTCCCGGGAAGTTACATTTGCCAAATTCTCATGAAACGGAGAAAAATGCTCTGCATAGGCGTGGATATCATAGGCAGGATTTAGGGTGATGGTGTAAATTTTCATAGTTTTCCTCACAATCTGGGTGTGCCTTACAACGTATATTTTTATGATCGTGTTTATGCCTTACCATTCAGAATTGCCTGCAGTTTGGAGACGATTGCCTGTGCCATTACGGAAAAGCCCAATGCATTGGGGTGAAGGAAAGCATCGACTCGTCAATGGCTGCTTCATTAACCAATCTGCAAACTCCTGTGCATAGATGTCTTGCTGCTGGGTAAATCTCGCTTCTTCTCGTCAAAGGTGTGCCACATCACATTATGTACAATTCTCCCCAGTTGCACCTTAACAAGCTTCATTTTCTATCCTCTTCAAATATTATTGAGAAAAAATTATTATAACAGATATATGGAGTAATGGCAAGGCCACCCCCCTATTATTCTTGCTTTTAGCCAGCCACGCTTGCAATCGCGTCAGTGCTCTGACGGAACTACCAGCCATCACCGCAGATGTCATATCTGGAAGTCTACTGGCTGTCTGTAGTATGGCGGCAGTACAAATCCATATCAGTATGCCGTCGGCTGTGGGCATTTTTTTGCTGTATAAATTGAGGAAAGCGAAGAACCGCGAGGGTTCGTATCTTGACCATCTCACAAAATAAAAAGACCACCCATTCTCATTTTCTGGTTGGGTCGGCAGGCGTTGATATCGCCCTACTTATAGCTTTCCTTTGTCGGTTCTGCAGCCCGGTTTGCGGTACCCTATATTTTCAGCGGCGGTCAACCACCGCCTTAAAAATATAGACCGCTGCACTGCGCTCCTCTCCCTCCTCCCGCCACCGGCGGCGGTCGGGTCGCTTACCCGGCGAGCATAGCTCAGATAATAGCTGCATCACAACCAAAAAGAAACCCCATCCGGATGGATGGGGTTTCTTCTTGGCAAGTTGCACCGATTTAGATATCCGTCCTTTCGCAACGGCTTTAATACTTTTTCTTTAAGATAAAGAACGATACCCAAAACAGCACGAGCATCAGACAAACAGCGCCACCCGAAGCCATACACAGCAAATCTTGGTTCAAAAGTTTAAACACGATAGTGCTCAGGGCGCAGATGATAATAAACAGGTAACCCGCCCAAGCCCAGGCTTTGTTGCGAATAAAGTGAAACCGTTCATCAGTTTCGGCAACTTCTCTTTTTTCTCGGTAAGTCTCACTCCTGCTCAAACGGTAACTGCGGAGCAGACGCACAATACCAACGACCATCAAAGCCGAACCCATACCGCTCCAAAATTCGTCTATGGTTTCCAGACAGCTCAGAATGGTCAAAACAAGACCAAGCAAAAGCCAGATCACACCAAAAATAATATCTTTTTTCTTCATGTTACTCCTCCTCAAAAACGAAAACCTCTTCAATGGTCATCTCAAAGAACGTTGCAATTTTATGGGCTAAAAGAATGGAAGGGTTGTAGCGTCCGTTCTCCAAAGAACTGATCGTTTGCCGGGAAACACCCATAGCCTTGGCAAACTCCTCTTGGAGGATCCCCTTTTCCTTACGGATAGCTTCTATTTTGTTTTTCAAAAAAATACCCCCTAAAAAGATATTTAGGATGTAAAGCTTACTTTACAAAACAAATATAACATAGCTTTTATTAAATGTCAAGTAAACTTTACATAAAACGCAAAATCTGCCCTTGATATCTATTGAATTCAGTTCAATTCCTCCCCGAAAGCCGTTTTGGGCTTAGGATATCTATTGAGTTTCACTTGAAAAAATGGGATAAAAAAATCCAGTAACCGTTGTGGTTACTGGATTTCTTGCGCCGATATCTAAATCGGTTCGCATTGTTGGTTGCGGGGGCGGGATTTGAACCACACGACCTCCGGGTTATGAGCCCGACGAGCTACCAACTGCTCTACTCCGCGATATAGATGAGTGGGATGCACTCTTGATTGCTTTGATATTGTAGCATAGAGATCAGCTTTTGTCAAGCCCTATTTTTTGTCTTTTTAGGTCGATTTTTGTTAGATTAAGTTCAGAAAACATATATTTTCTATTCATTTTTCAAACTTTTTCAAAAATACAGCTGCAGCAGATATGTTTCTGCTGCAGCTGTTTCTGTTTACCGATAAC
>JAZRNS010000104.1:0-27435 GCA_045648245.1 Faecousia sp.
CATTACTTGATATTCGGACATTATTCCATCACAGCGCTGATGGGCTGATATGTCCAGACAAACAAAAAGTAGTGTGAAACACTACGGAAAAATCATTACTTACCCTTGCGGCATTATGGACATAATGGCATGCTCTGAACCGATTTTCGGCCCAAAGGGTTGGGAATTAGCAGAGGACTACCGCTTTGCCCGCTCTGCGGCTCATGTTCAGCCAACGGCTGATCATGAGGAAAAGCGGGGGGACTCTGCGGCTGCGGAAGATTTAGAAAGGTCTATGCGCCGGGCCCGCTCAAGAGTGCGGCGCATAGCGCTTTCTAATGATTTCCGCTATTTCGTAACCCTGACATTAGACCCGGCCAAAGTGGACAGCCACAGCGGCGCAGCCGTTGTGAAAAAGCTGAATGCTTGGGCCAGTAACGCCGTGCAGCGGCACGGCTTAAAATATATTCTTGTGCCGGAACTGCACAAAAAGGGCGGAATCCATTTTCATGGATTTTTTAACGACGCATTGCCTGCGGTGGATTCCGGCACGATAAAGCTACCATGGGCGAAAAAGCCAAAGCGGCCACGGAGCGCCGCAGAGCGGGCGGAGTGGCTAGCAGCCGGGGGGCAGATTGTTTACAATCTCCCCGGCTGGACTTTGGGCTTTACAACAGCCATGGCGCTGCATGGGGAATATCCCGCTGCCGTCTCCTATGTATGCAAATACATAGGCAAAGACGGCACAAAGCCAGCGGGGCGCTGGTATTACAGCGGCGGGGCCCTTGTTGAGCCTTCTGTGGAATTTGTGGAAATCTCCCCCGCCGAACTGGCGGAGGAATATCAGGGGAAAGCCCTGATATTCTATCCGCCTGGACAACAAATAGCTGTAGTGAATGGTATTAAAGTACCTGATCAAGTACAAAGGAGTGAAGAACATGAAAACGGAATATTTACTAAATAGGGAAGTAGACTTGGTGCTTGCCATGCTGACCCCAAAAAATGCCCTGATTATGCGAACAGCATTGCACACGGGCTTGCGTGTGGGTGATGTTTTGGCTATTAAAACCCACCAATTAGCACCTAGATTTTGGGTAACTGAAAGCAAGACCGGAAAGCGCCGCCAAGTGGGTTTACCTGAACCGCTGCTGTCTGATTTGAAAAATCAGGCGGGCGGGGAGTGGGCTTTTGAAAGCCCACGAACCGGGAGGCCGCAAACCCGGCAGGCAGTTTGGAAGGACGTCAAGCGGGCGGCGATCGCTCTGCGCTTGCCGCAGAACGCAGCGCCGCATAGCGCTCGGAAAGTTTATGCCGTGGAACTTTTGGCCAAATATGGCGATATCGAAAGGGTGCGCCGGGCGCTGAATCATAACAGCGAAAGTACCACTTTGATTTATGCGCTGGCAGACTTGCAGCTACAAAACAAAAACCGCCGCAGAAGGGCGGCGGCGGGCAGACCGAAAGTTTAAGTTGACAAACCGGGCAACCGAGTGTATATTGTAAATGCCCGAACAGAGGAAAGGAGCTTGCGAAAGCCTAACGAAACAAAACAATTATTTTGTGGGCCGTTACTAGGCCCGTATGCGTTCATTGGCTGAATTCAGCCAGTGATTATTTTGAAGACAATGAACGCAACAAAATAAAAATTTTGTTGCGTTTGCAGTTAATGTATGCTATAATATTAATACATTAGATGATTGGAGGCGGTTTTATGCAGCGATACTATGATTGCCCTATGATTTTACGAGATTTCCTTACTTATCATGAAACGATTAAAGGTCAGTCTCCCAGAACGATTTCGGAGTACTATTTAGATCTTCGGATGTTCTTCCGTTTTATAAAACTTATGCGCAACGATATGCCAATTCATACAAACCTGGATGATATACCAATTAAGGATATTGATATTGAATTCATTCGTTCGATTACTACATCAGATATATTTGATTTTCTATCCTATCTTGCTAACGATCGTACTGCAAATCCGGATGCCGCTGTACCGGATTATGGCATATCGCCCTCTGCGAGAGCCAGAAAATTATCTGCGTTAAAATCATTCTATAAATACCTGACAGTACGCACAAAGCAGCTTACAGAGAATCCTGTGGCAGATTTGGAGTATCCAAAGCTGCGAAAAAGTTTACCTAAATACCTAACATTAGAACAATCATCTGCGCTGCTGCAATCTGTTTCCGGAACAAATCAGGTTCGCGATTATGCCATTTTGATGATCTTCCTTAACTGCGGCATCCGTCGCAGCGAGCTTGTGGGGCTGAATCTATCAGATATATATGAGGATAGATTGCGTGTTGTTGGTAAAGGTAATAAAGAAAGATTCGTTTATTTTGGCACCCCCTGCCGCAGAGCAATTGATGCCTACCTTGTTGAACGCAACAAAAAAGTTCTTACTGATAATCGTGCTTTATTTGGTTCCCGTAATGGCAATCGAATTAGTGTTACTGCAGTTCACCGCTTGGTTGAGAAAGCATTGCTAAAGGCCGGATTGGATGCTACACAGTTTTCAGCGCACAAATTACGCCATACAGCGGCCACAATGATGCTCTCCGGTGGCGTTGATGTAAAGACCGTTCAGGAAGTTTTAGGCCACGAAAACCTGAATACCACCCAAATTTATACCCATATTGAGAACACTGAGCTTAAAATTGCTGCAGAAGCGAATCCCATTGCACGGCTGGACTTTTCTCAGGAAGATGGATAACCCCTTCTTCCCTATTTCATTGCAATATCTATGGCTTCCCGGAGGTTCTTGACCTGATACACGGTCAAACCTTCGGGAACTTCCAACTTTTCATGGATATTTTTTGGGATAATACAAGATTTAAATCCTAATCTAGCAACTTCTGCGATCCTTTGGTTGATGTGTGATACAGAACGAATCTCTCCGGTCAGACCAACCTCGCCAATGGCTACTAAATCTTGGCTGATTACCTGTTCGGTATATGAGGATGCCACAGCAAGTACCACCGGCAAGTCAGCTCCCGGTTCATCCAGCCGAAGGCCGCCGATCACATTGATATAAGCATCAAACATGCTCAGCTTCATGCCGGAGCGCTTCTCTGCCACTGCTAAAAGTAAGGCTGCGCGGTTAAAATCAAAACCATCTGACGTTCTTTTTGGAACATTGAAACTTGTTTTTGAAACAAGCGCCTGAACCTCTGCCAATACAGGGCGAGATCCTTCCATAACACAGGCAACACAGGTACCGGAAGCGCCTTCCGGACGACCATCTAACAGCATTTGAGACGGATTAGGAACTTCAATCAGACCACACTCACCCATCTCAAATACGCCAATTTCGTTGGTTGAACCAAAGCGGTTTTTAGCTGCCCGAAGGAGCCGATATGCAGAATTGGGATCTCCCTCAAAGTACAAAACACAATCCACCATATGTTCCAGAACCTTTGGTCCTGCAATTGCGCCATCCTTATTAATATGACCTACCACAAAAACCGTGATTCCTTGCGATTTGGATATCTGCATTAAAGACATAGTGCAGTCCTTAACCTGAGAAACGCTTCCCGGAGAGGATTCGTTTAGTTCGTTATATAGTGTTTGTACAGAATCGGCAATTAAAATATCCGGCTTTAAGGACTCAATAGCCTCCACAATGTCTGAAAGCCGGGTTTCGGAAAGTATGTACAGATCGTTCGGCTGTACACCGATTCGCTGCGCACGCAGTTTTAATTGCTTTTCGCTTTCCTCACCGGAAACATACAGCACTTTTCTGCCATCGCACAAACTGTTGCAAATCTGTAGTAACAATGTAGATTTGCCAATGCCCGGGGCGCCGCCTACTAAAACCAGTGAGCCAGCAACCGCGCCACCGCCGAGCACCCGGTCTAACTCCCCGATTCCTGTTGTAAACCGCAATTCACGATCTGTGTCAACTTCACATAGGCGTTGCGCTGTACGGCTTACACCAACCGGTGCAGACTTTGCGCGACCAGCAGGCATCGGCTTTTCAATATGCTCTTCTATGGTGTTCCACGCGCCACAAGTGGGGCATCTTCCCTGCCATTTTGCAGTTTCTCCACCGCATGCAGTACAGTAAAATACGCTCTTTATCTTTGCCATAACAACAGGCTCCTATTTCTTTTTTCTTTATTATATCAGCCATTTAGAGCATGGTCAAGGAATAATCAAACCTGCGTATCACCATGTATATAACTACTACATGATGCTGCTATCACGCAGGCGACCTTCCGTTGATAATCTGCGTTCCTTAGTTTCGCTTCTTCTTCGGGATTAGACAAAAATCCGCACTCAATCAACACAGCAGGACATGCAATGTGCTCCATTAAATATATGCCGTCCGATCTTTTGACTGTTCGATTACTACCTTGATTTAATGTTGTTAGAAATGCCTGCTGGATAGCGCTTGCAAGCTCCTGACTACCACTTGTTTTGGCATAAAAGGCTTGCGCTCCGCTATATTTGCTTTGTGTAAATTTATTTTGATGTATGCTGACTAAGATGCCGTTCTGTGTTTCATTAATTATTCGAACCCGCTGTTTTAGATCCGATATCTTTTTGGCAGCAATCGTCTCTCCATCTGTATAAACAGATATATCTGTCGTTCGAATCATCCTTGTATCCATGCCTAACAAATGGCACAAATCATTTAGCCTTTTTGCAATTTCAAGATTAATATTACTTTCGGAAGCACCGGTGCAGGAAATTGCGCCGCCATCTACCCCTCCGTGTCCTGCATCAATAATAATGCATTTTCTATCTGTAATCGGTGCATTCTCACAAACGACTGTAACGACTCTGTTCCCAAGCAATGTAATTGCCAGAACCAATGCAATAACTGTAATATATACCGGCATCAAAAGCCGAACTGACTTCATCTTCCTCATGGACAACACCTCCCTATAGACTATGCACATAACATTTGTTCATGAACCACCGTTCGTTTATTGGCATAGTATGACTTGAAACGACAGTTTCAACATCATTTTGATAGGAGGAATGTGCCTTGCAGAGAAATAACACAGAACAAGCTGGTAAGGAAGGTCGCCTGCCAGCAATGGCGCCCTTAGCGAACCCGTATGTTCCATTCCAACTAGAGAATCCCCCTCGATATGAGATGCGAACTGCATTAGTTCGGGGCACCCTGTTCCCTGGGTTGGATCTTCCGTTCATGGGAATGATCAATAAAAACGAGCAGCCGGTAACACCCATGACAGAGCTGCAATCTTTGGGCTTTGGTTTGCAAGAACTGGCTCTGTATCTGGACACCCACAGAGATGATCATGAGGCTCTGGAGCTTTATCGCACACTGCAAAAAATGTATAAACAAGGTCGTAAAGCTTATGAAAAAGAGTGCGGTCCACTAAACCACATGAGTCAATCCGAGGGCGGTTATCGTTGGCTTGACGACCCCTGGCCGTGGGAATATTCTGCTAATCGGGAGGTATAAGCATGTTTGTATATGATAAAAAACTGCAATACCCGGTCAAGGTTGCACGTCCCAACCCAAAACTGGCATCTATCATCATCTCTCAGTACGGCGGACCGGACGGTGAGCTCGGTGCTTCGTTGCGATATCTGTCCCAGCGATATTCTATGCCATTTGATGAACTAAAAGGCTTGCTGACGGATGTAGGAACGGAGGAGTTAGGACACCTGGAAATGGTTGGTGCACTGGTTCATCAGCTCACAAGAAATCTGAAAGACTCCGAAATTGAAAACTCTCAATTTGCGCCTTATTTTGTAGATCATACTGCTGGCGTATACCCCACGGCAGCATCCGGAGCACCTTGGAATGCCTTCAGTATAGCGGTAAAGGGTGATCCGATTGCCGATCTGACCGAAGATCTTGCCGCAGAACAAAAGGCGCGTGTAACCTATGACAACATTCTTCGTCTTAGCGACGATCCAGATGTGAACAATGTTATCAAATTCCTTCGCCAACGAGAAATCGTTCATTTCCAGCGTTTTGGTGAAGCCTTACAGTTGTTGCGGGAAAAATTAAATCAAAAGAATGTATATTATATGAATCCGGCTATCGATATGTAAGAAACAGCTGGCACTCAAATGAGTGCCAGCTAATTTCCCGGGAAATATTATGATGTTCTTCCGGTAAGATATTTTGCCAATTCTGTCATGTAAGCCGGATCGTCAAATATAGAAAGTGCCTCCACTGCCTTATTTGTATGCTTACTTACCAACGAATCGCAGGTTTCAAGTCCGTAAAGCTGAACAAAGGTGTTCTTATTCGTATCCGCGCCTGTTGCTTTGCCTAATTCCTCAGCATTGCCGATTACATCGAGCATATCATCCCGAATTTGAAATGCCAAACCAAGGTTTTCTGCAAATTCACACGCAGCATCCAGTTGTTTGCCACTACCGTCAGCGGCGAGCACACCTAAGGCACAGGAAGCTTTAATCAATGCGCCTGTCTTTCGGTTTTGGATATCTAGAACTTCCTGACGGCTACATTCCCGCGTTTCGCTCTGTATATCAAGTACCTGTCCACCAACCATGCCCAGTTCACCGGCGCAGTGCGCCAGAATTTCTACTGCACGAATTCGGATTTCTGCAGAATAAGGCGCAGAAACGATGCTAGAAAAGGCAGCTGTAAGCAAGGCATCACCAGCTAGCACAGCAACCGCCTCGCCATAAACCTTATGGTTGGTGAGCTTACCTCGACGGTAATCGTCGTTGTCCATGCAAGGCAGATCATCGTGAATCAAGCTGTATGTATGAATCATCTCAACAGCAGCCGCAAAAGGCGCGGCCTTTTGCCAATCACCGCCGCACATTCTGCAAAAGTCAAACACCAACACCGGGCGAAGCCGCTTGCCACCAGCAAGCAAACTATATCGCATGGCGTCAAACAGCACCTGTTGGGGTTCGTCCTTGTTGCTAAAACATTGCCGATCTAGATAAGTTTCAATAAATCGGGTATATTCCTTTGTTCTTTCATTAAAGTCCAGGTTCATCGGCAAAATCCTCCTCCAAAGGGCTTCCGTCTGCTGATGTGGCGACTTTTTTGATCTGCAGTTCTGCTTCATCCAAAAGCTTTCCACAGCGCTCTACGAGAGTAGTGCCCTCCTGAAATAATTTCAGGGACTCCTCCAGCGGCACATCTCCCCTCTCCATTACACGAACAATTTGCTCAAGACGCTGCATATTCTCTTCGAAGGTTTGATTCTTCTTATTCATAGAACTTCCTCCTTAATTTCAGAAACGGTGGCAGTCAGACTGCCGTCCTCAAAACGGACATAAATAGATTCGCCTGCAGTTAGCTGTTTCACAGAACGCACAACTTCCCTGTCCTCATTTTGTGCCATTGCATAACCTCTGGAAAGAAGCTTCAGCGGACTCATTGCATCTAGCTTCGCTGTATATGTGAGATAGCGCTGTCTGTGCCGAGCGAGGATTTGAGAACCGTTTGAGCTTATGCGTGTTTGCAACAATGTAAGCGCCTTTCTCTTTTGCTCCAAATATCCAGTAGGGCCTTGCAACGCAGGGCTAGATGAGAAAATTGCCAGTTGCTGTCTTGCGCTCTTAAGCTGCCTGTTAAGTGTAGCGGACATAGCGGCTTGATACACGTCCAGATTTTGTCTGAGTGCGTCCTGATCAGGTACTGCCAATTCTGCGGCGTTGGACGGCGTAGCAGCACGAACATCAGCTACAAAATCCGAAATGGTTACATCCGGTTCATGACCCACAGCGGAAA
Source organism: Faecousia sp. (assembly GCA_045648245.1). Lineage (GTDB taxonomy): Bacteria > Bacillota > Clostridia > Oscillospirales > Oscillospiraceae > Faecousia. Next base: position 7,688 of record JAZRNS010000104.1, read on the forward strand.
TAACCGGTATTTGAGAGCAAAATATAGCATGGGCTACCTGTTCGTCGTTAAATGCCCACAAATCTTCAATCGATCCACCACCGCGGCCAACGATCAACAGGTCGGCAAGGTGATACAGATTCGCATAGGATATTGCTGAGGCAATCTCTGCCGGAGCTTCCGCTCCTTGAACTCGAACCGGCAATAGAACAACCTTTGTCAATGGGTATCGCTTGCGCAGAATGCGCAGCATATCGTGAATTGCAGCGCCCGCTTCGCTGGTTATAATGCCAATTACGCCCGGATACTTTGGTAATTCTTTTTTGTGAGCAGGATCGAACAATCCTTGCGCCGCTAGCTTGTTTTTTAGCTGTTCAAAGGCGGCGTAAAGATCTCCAACGCCATCCATTGCCATGGTGGTGCAGTATAACTGATACGCACCGTCTCTTGGATAGACACCGATTTTACCAACGGCAATGATCTTCATGCCGTTTTCCGGCTTGAACTTCAACCGCGCAGCGCTGGAGCGGAACATAACGCATTTCAAGGATGCGCCTTCATCTTTTAAGGTAAAATAATGATGACCGGAAGGATAGACTTTATAATTACTGATTTCCCCTCGAACTGCAACACCGGCAAGCAGACGATCGCTATCCATCATTGCGCGAATATATTCATTTATTTGCGTGATCGACAGCACCTGCTGTGCCATATTATCCCTCCTGTAAACGATAGGCAAGAACCGCTACACCCATAGCGTTATCTGTTGAAAATTGGGGCTGTGCGAATATTGGAGAAAAAGGTTCTGCCTGTTTGCGCAGCATTCCATTGGATGCAACGCCGCCTGAAAATACAACCGGTAAACCAGGATATGCCTTTCGGGCATGTTCTGTTGCCAACAGAACAGCCTTACACACACAGCGCAAGGTGTATGCTGCGGTTTCTGCCGGGTTTTCGCATGCTGTATAGTATTGTTGAACCTTATTTTGAACGCCAGACAGGGAAAACTCCATATCCGTGCATTTAACAGTAAATACATCCGAATTGACTGAACTCTCACTTAAGCGGTCCAAATGCTTTCCAGATGGAAACGGAACCTGTAATAGTTGCCCGGTTCGATCTATTAACTGCCCGGCGGAAATATCCGTTGTGCCCCCAATGCGAGTACAGGAAACACTGCGCCCATCCGGTTCAACCAAAAGCAACTCAGTTGTTCCACCGGATAGATGCCAGGCTAAATGGGGCTCGTCCATCAGGTCTAAACGATTGGCGCTCCAAAGGGATGCTGCTACGTGCCCTTGCTGATGAGAACATACAAACAAAGGGACATGCAGGGCATCTGACAGTAATTTTGCATGAGAATAGCCTACTGAAAAGCAAGGCATATAGCTTCCGTTAACTGCTCTTGGCCGGGTACTTACACCCACCGCTCCAACAGAATCCATACATATATGGGAAAACAGCCTGCCGGAAAGCTCCGGCAGGCTTGCAGTATGGTGGAAAACAGCATCACTTTGACGCAGTCCCAACTCCCCTTCCCTTACAGGCAGGAGTTTAGAGCAATTTTCACCGCTAATGCCATCAAAATGTGCTATGGATGTAGTATAGTTGCTGGTATCAAAACCAATTGTAATCATTGTGTAACCTCTGAGGTCAAGCTTCTTGCAAATGAACCCAAGATACCATTTACAAAGGAACCGGTATCGTCGCCATCATACATTTTGGCAATACGAACAGCCTCTGAGATGGCAACGCCGGTCGGTACATCTTCCATGTATAAAATCTCAAAAATTGCCAACTGCATAACAGTACGAGCAAGTCGAGAAATGCGGGAGATATCCCAATCGATTGCAAACCTCTGAATAATTGCATTTAAATCTTCTGTACGGTTCGCAACGCCGGAAACCACCGTGTCAAGATACGCCACCTGTGCACGACTGGGGCGTTCTGCATAAACCTCGTTTTCCTCGGACAGTTTTGCGTAATATTCCTTATCCAGTCTATTGTGCACAATCTGCGCAGGTTCTTCGCCAGTGAATTCACGGCTATAGATCAAATGAATTGCCAGTTCTCTGGCATTTGCTCTTGTCATGAACAGAACCTCACTGGCGGGCAATACCGCAAACGTTAATATTAACAGCAGTTATATTCACACCAGCCATAGAAGAAATCGCAGTAGATACAGCCTGCTGAGCCGCATTGGCTACATCCACAACACTCTGACCGTATATAACAGTAATGCTGCAATCAACAGTTAGTGAATCATCCTCGCCGATGGTAATCTTAATACCCTTTCCCTTTTTCCCGATAAGCTCGACAATATCGGCGCCCAGCTTTGTTGCTACGCTGGCTACACCTTCAACCTCGCTCAATGCATGGGTTGCAATCGCAGCAATTACATCCTCAGAGATCTGCAAGGTGCCGTTTTCCTGCGCCTGAATGATATACTGTTTGTTATCTGCCATGGGATTACCTCCTGTAGTTGTCTGAATCAATCAGAAATACTTTTCTTTATTGTACCATAGATCCTGAAAAATACAACCATTTTCTTTTAGGAAACCCCGCAGCATCCACCTGTTATTGAACTTCTACAACATAGATATCTTCCATATCAAAATCAGATTGGGTCAAAACGATATCTGCAATCACCGCAACATCACTCTCTTGTAAGCCGCCTTCCGGTGCTGCTACGGCGATGGAAATATTTTCATCGGCAATATAGGCAACACAATCGGCATAGCCCTTTGCTATTACAAGACTTTCAATCTGAGCCTCACACAGCGCTGTCTGCACAATCAACTCCAATTGTGCATTGGATTGGGATGACTGTGCATCATCGCTGTATGCCATAGCTTCTTGCAGCAGGTTCACAGCGCTGTCCCGTGCCTCCTGTCGGGAGAGTCGTACTGCTGAAAAATACTCACTAAGGGTATCTGCGGCAACATCCAGATCAACGGTGTCTGTATTCATCACCAGCGTATCTGAAGATAGTATTTTGTCGGAGTCAAGGGTGTCAGTGAGATTTGCCGCTGCTTGTTCACCGCTGTAAAGCCAATTGACATAGATGCCGGCACATACTGTAACCAATACCGCAAGTGCCACTAAATTCTTTTTCCAGGTTTTCATGATTTTCCTCCATTCATTTCATTTTCATAACGCAAATTCGATCAGTGCTCAATCCTGTAACCTTAGCTACTGCTTCCACAATTGCCAAACGAACACTTGCACTGTCAGCGCCCTGACAGACAATAAGAGCGCCTTGATAAACCGGTGGATTGATCTGCTTGATGAGTCCCACCTGATTTCGTTCAGCATCCGTAATGATCACGGTGTCGCTTTGTGTGCTGCTGGATTGTTCTGATAAGGCTGTTCTGTTGTCCGTTTGATAGAATGTCTCCGCGCCGGACGCAACCGTAAGCATAACCTGTACCTTCCCTGCCCCGTGAATCTGGCTAAGAATTTCACCCAGCTGTTGGTTGATTGACGGTTCGGTTGGTTCAGCAATGGTGTTTGGCTGTGTATCGGTATTCTTTTCCAAATGAATCGGCAGCTTAATGAGTGCAATACCTATTATTAAAATCAGAATGGTATATTTATATTTTGTAATAACAGATCTTATCTTGCTCGTCAGCTTTTTTATCTCCATACCTGGTCCTCCTTAGGAATGCCTAAATTCTGTGTGATATAATCACATAGAAGTTTTTTGTTATAAGGCGCAATGTTTCCTTCTAGATACACCTTACTGGGGACCGGCGGGTTATCCTCATTAAGCGTCACCTCCACATCCAGCGCCAATCCCAAAGAATCAGCTTTGTCCAAGATATATGCTTCGGTGTTTGCTTTTATGATTGTATTCAGTTCGTTGTATGCATCTGTTTGGCCTATTGCCGCAACAGATTGGGATTGGGAAATGATTTCACCAAAATAATCCGTATAAGCATCAAGTCGGATTTCCAATATTGGCGATACTAAGGTGAGTGCCATAAAAATGCCACAAAGCATGTGAATCAGCGCAGAATTTGCGCTTTTCTTACCCATAAGTCTATCAACTACAGAACAGACCGCCCCGGCTGATACCACTGAAATTATATATTCACGAATAGTTTCCATATCAACCGATTCCTTTCATAAAACAAACAGTACTAATCATCAGAAGAAGACATTGTGTACCCACTACCGCCAGTAGGAAGCCCATTACACCGGAAAAATCTTTTATGAGTTCTGTACATTCCTTCGCACCAAAAACACCGCTGACGGCAACTGTCAGCTTCAGAATCAAATACTGCGTTCCTATTTGCAAAAACGGCCCAATAAATGTCGCCAATATAGCAATTAAGCCGTATACGCCAACTGCACTTTTCATTACACCGGCACTTACAAGAATTGTTTCCGAAGCATCTGCAATTAAGCTGCCAACAACAGGAACAACACCGGATATAGTAAGCTTTGTTGCCTTAATTGCTGCTGAATCTGCTGTGCCGCTAATTACGCCGGTAATTCCTAAGTATCCGGTAAAAATATATAGCATGATCTTTAAGAACCAAGTCATTGCCCATTTAACAAAATTCCTTAATTCCTTCAGTAGTGATTGATCGATCATATTGCAGGCAATGCACAAGCAAAGATAAATATATAGCAGCGGAATCAGCACATTGGAAATTGCAGTTGTAAGTACTGTGTTAAAAATTACAGTTCCGCTGTAAAGGGCTGTGGATGTTGTAACACCACCCTGAGCAGCCAGTGCAGCTGCCAGAACAGGAAGCAGCAGTTTGCCGTAATCACTAAGCTGTGTTATTGTTTGCGTTCCTAATGACACCAGTGCGTTTGTAGAAAGTATGATCAAAATACTGACAGCCAATGTGCCAGATAACCGAATAACACTAGAGGATAATTCCCCAAAACCTTGCAGAATTGAAATTAGCATTGCCACTGCAATTAAAGATAATGCCACCCCTGCAGCTTCCGTAATTGACGGTTGCAGCTCTGAAAACGCATACTTTATCACATACCACAGACCTTGGGAAAATGTTTCAATTTCATCTGGCATATATTTTTCTGCTATTTCCGGTGCTTCCGGTGCAGAATAGTCAAGTGCTTTAACCGGAACTGCCAGGAAACAGGCAACTATTATCAGGAGTAAAACTTTTCTCATATTGCCCCCAGTATTCTGTCCAACAGAGCAAGCAGGTCGTTAATGAGCGGAATTGACAGCCATAAAATCACAATACTTGCCATAAACTGCAATGTTTTTCCCAGAGCAGCATTGCCAGCATCGGTGCAAATAAGACAAGTAATTTCACTAATAAGTCCAATTCCTACCGCTTTTAATACAATGGATAAGGTTTCCGATTCCCACTGTCCTACTTGCTGTAGTTTTATAATCAAATCCTTTATTGGTTGCAAAAAGGAAACAGCACCGGAAATCACCAAGATACATGCGGCAATTACTAACAGCACGGACATGTCCTTCCCCTGTTTTGAAAGAACCAATATAAGAATTACTGCGATTAGTGTGCTGGCAGCAGCTTTCAGAAAAATCTCCATTATAATTGAAACAAACCCTTTACCAAGTCAAATAATTCCGCAATTTTCTGCGCCACTACCATTAAAACCACGACAAGACCAACCAGAGTTATCATCGTTGCCTGCTCTTCCCTTCCTGACCGGGAAAGTACCTGATTCAAGATAGATACGACGATACCAATTGCGGCAATTTTAAAAATCAGATCAATATCCATAGCTAAATAAACAGGATCGCCATAGCAGCGCCTGCACATAGTCCTAATGTTTTATAATTTCGAAGTCGGATTTCTTTGTCGGTACACAGTGTTTCCAATACTCTATTACAATGCTGTCTGACCCCATCCAACCCCTTTAGTTGACCGGCAATGTCAAACCTTCCCAAGGAACGTCCTAATAACAATAGCGCTTCATTGGTGCTTGCGGGTATGTTGTCAACTGCACATAAGGTATTTTTCATGCATATTTCAGCATTTGGCTGTATTTGATTTTCTAATTCTGCTGACAGTTTAAGAAATACGGTGCGCATAGGTCCTGTACCTTCCTCAGCCGCCCGTGCACAAAGTGTCGGCAACGGTGTAAGATGATATTGTAATTCACACTCCATAAAATCCATTATGCCAATTAGTTGACGCAGCATGTTTTCTTCAAATCTGTGAACAGATGCCATGGTAAATCCTACAGCTCCACACCCAAATATCACAAATAATACACCGAGTAATTTTATGCCCATAGATTTATCCTTTCTGCCCGCCAAGACTTGTCCGCTTGCAAAATGATAACCGTTTCGAATAGGCGACTTTTTAAAATCGGTTTATAAACCGGTCTTTCAAATAGATCATCCCGACTTCCGGCGTGTGCTGTTGCAATCAGGTCCACACCGCACCAGCCTGCTTTCAGCAATGCATCACAATCCTCCTGGGCGGTGATCTCGTCCACAGCAATCACTTTAGGTCCCATATTTCTTAGGATCGCATCGATACCATCAGCCTTTGAACATCCAGTAATCACATCCGTCTGCTTCCCAACCGGGAAACACATCTGATCCTGTGTGTAGGGGAAGATCTCGCCCCGCTCGTCAACTACACCGATACAGCCTGTCCCCTGATTAGATTTTTGACGGATCAAATCTCGTAACAGTGTCGTTTTTCCACTGCCCGGACATCCAATAATCAAAATCGACCCTTGTATACGACTGGCCTTTTCGGCAATTCCAGAAAAATCTCTGGCGACTCGCAAACATAGCGATGTTGGACCTCTAATACCTGTCATTTTCCCGTTTATCACGGTAGATTCCCCGCATAATCCCAATCTATGACCGCCCGGTGCAGTAATGTATCCCTTTGCTACAGTTGCGGCTGACCACGGTGAATAGCGAGATGCCGCATTGATACAAAAGGACAAGTCGTCCATACAGACATTTTGTTCCAACCATATACTACCGTTTGATGTAATGAGTTCCAGCGGTGCGTTTAAACGAAGCCGTGTCTCTTGCAGGGTTTCCTTTCCAAGCTTGTCCACATCCTGACGAAACCGAATTGGCAGTAGGCTTAAATATGCCTGCCATGCGCATTTCATATGCATCACTCCTGAAAAATACTATGCAAAACATCAGGCTTTTTTACCCACAAGTATATAAAAAATACCGACAGCTTTCGCTGTCGGTATTTCTGAATTTAGTTTTTATGAACAACTTGCAGGATTCTTTGACCAGCAGGGCTGAATACGATATTGATGATCAGCTCCGGCACAAAATTTGCCAAGACCAAGCCGGAAAGAACATATGCAATAATTTCACCGCCGCCTGCCCAGGCAGCCAGTATATCTGTAAAGAATGTCAACATGCAAACAATGAAGATGCCGGTATTTACTACAGGGCAAACAATAGCGGCGCAAAGCATTGCAACATAGCCATTGATACCACTTAAAAGCTTATACACCCAACCAGATACCGCGCCTGCAAGGATACCCTTGCCCATAACGACCACAAAACAGATCATTGGGTTTGCCTGAAACACCATAGCACCGCCGGGGTCTACTCCTGTAACACAGTTGATGTACACGATTGCACCGAATATGCCGCCTAATAATGCACCTGCACCGGGGCCGAATATTGCGCTGCCAAGTACAATGGGGATCAGGACCAGGCTGAAGCTGAAGCCGCCAAAGGACGGGATCACACCACTTATGAACTGCATAACAACGACTAGTGCCATCAACAGAGCCATACCGGTCATTCGTTTTAACTTACTGTTTTTCATAATTTCCTCCTTACTGTCGCTCTGTATTCCAGATGCGATGTAAATATTTAGACGGTTATCCGTCTACTTCTAAACAGCATAATGGCTGAAATAGATGATTAAAAATCCTCCGGAACTTCTTCGTTCAGGTCATCAAACTCCATCTGCGCACTTTGACCGGATCGCATTGCCTCCCATTGGTCCTTTGTGATCAAAATCGCTCTTGGTTTGCTGCCTTGGAACGGTCCAACAATGCCCTTGTCTTCCATTTCGTCAACAATTCTTGCAGCGCGGGCATAGCCCAGTTTTAGTCGGCGCTGAAGCATGGAAACAGATGCCTGACCAGTCTCAAGAATTACATCTACAGCGGCAGGAAGCATCTCATCGCCGGCTAATTCATCTGCACAGGGTTCCGGGTCGGTTGCAGCAGACTTATTACCCGTCTGTGCTGCTTTCCGCTCGATCTCCTCCAGGACTTCCTGATCGTAATTGGTAGCGAAATTGTTTTTTACATAATTAGCGACCGCTTCGACCTCGCTATCTGTAACAAAACAGCCTTGCACACGCTTTGGCTTGCCGTTTCCGATGGGCGCATAGAGCATATCGCCTCTACCAACCAGTTTCTCAGCACCCTGGGTGTCCAGAATGATACGCGATTCCATAGCAGATGCCACAGAGAACGCAATTCTGGACGGAATATTTGCCTTCATCAGACCTGTAATAACATCTGCAGAGGGACGCTGGGTAGCAATGATTAAGTGAATACCGGCAGCACGGCCCATTTGTGCAATACGGCAAATGGACTCCTCCACTTCCTTTGCTGCAACCAGCATCAGGTCAGCCAGCTCATCGATGATGACCACAACCTGTGGCAGCTTTGTGCCACCCTCTTCCTGACTTTCAACGATGCTGTTATAGGACTCTAGATCTCGTACACCGGCATCAGACATGGCCTTATAGCGACGCATCATTTCAGATACGGCCCACTGCAAGGAACCCGCCGCCTTCTTAGGATCGGTAACAACGGGGATCAGCAAATGGGGGATCTCGTTATAAATGCCGAGTTCAACCATCTTGGGATCGACCATAATAACCTTCACATCATCAGGACTTGCTTTATACAGCAAAGAAATGATAATGGAATTCATACACACAGATTTACCGGAGCCTGTTGTACCAGCAATCAGCATGTGAGGAAGCTTTGCAATGTTGCCAACAATACAATTACCGCCAATATCCTTACCAACGGCAAAGGAGGATTTGGATTTTGCCTTGCTAAACTCCGCAGAACCGATAACCTCACGCAGGGAAACGGTTGTAACTGCCTTATTGGGTACTTCAATACCAACAACAGAAATCTTACCGGGAATTGCAGCAATACGAACACCTGTGGCGCCTAAACTCAACGCAATATCATCGGCTGCAGTTGTGAGCTTACTCAAACGAACGCCCTTTTCCAGCTCAACTTCATATCTGGTAACGCTAGGACCGCGGGTAACATTGATGATATGGGCCTCGATCTTAAAGCTTGCAAGCGTTTCATTCAGTCTGTTGGAATTTTCCCGCATTTCTGCAGTACCGTCTGCACCGCCATTGGATGGGAGTTTAAGCAAATCAATGGGCGGGAAGCAATATGCAGGCTTCTCGATAGCTGCAGCTTCTTCAATCTCCTGAGCAACCTCCAAGGCAGATTCCATAGCCTCTTGCGCTGTAACCTTTTCAGGCTTTACAGGCTGCTGCACAGCAACAGGTTCCTGTTTTATCTCCAAAGGAGGCATCTGTATATATTCCTCCTCAGGAATAATAATCTCGGGTTCCTCTGTATATTCAATCGGTGTAACCGCAGCTGCCACAGGCGTCTCAACATCTCCATCGATTTGCTGGATGATTTCGGTTACTTTTTTCTTGCTTTCCTTCTCATCAGGTACATGTTCTTCAGTTGTTAACTGGTTGCGGCGATGTTCCAGATGCTCAATGCGTTTATTGGCAATGTGATTCACCAAAACCGCCGCAGGTTCAGGCTGCTCTTCCTTCTCCTCCTCTTCCCAATCGGGACGGGGACGGTTCTGAATCGCACGAACTATACTGGGAATGGTAATTTGCATGCCAGCCAGCAGGGTCAAAATTGCCGCAACTGCAAAAATAATGAATGAGAGTACTGTGCCACATGCCCAACGGAAAAGAATTGCCAGCAAACCGCAGATGACACCACCGGTTGTGCCAACAATACCGCCGCTATATAACTCCCCTACTACAGCAATTCCCTTCGGCAATCCGGTTGGATTCAGGCTCAAGTGGGAAATACAGCCGCATATCAACACAAATACACTCAGACAAATTGTACGCATGAATACAGGTTTTTTCCCGCTAAAGGCATGAATGACAAAGATGTACAAAGTAATGGGAACTGCAACGATTGTTCCTGCTGTACCAATCAGGCCATACAGGAAATTTCGAATCAGACGTAAAAGTGCGCCCTGGGGAGTAACAAAAGTAAATAGAAGCAGTACAAAGAATATAAAGAATGTAGCCGCAGAAATAGCCCGCTTAGGGATCCTGGGCTCGGTACTCCTCTGCTCACAGGTATTCTTAGCCTTATACGCTTCCTTATTATAGACTTTCGGTTTTCCCTTTTTGTTATTTTTCTTTTTGGAATTTGCAGCATTAGCTGCTCTTTCCGCCTGCGTTTTTTTCTTTTGCTCTGCCATAGCAACCTCCATCAGACGATGAGATATAGGATAAAAGTAAACAGTGCAGCACCCCAGGAATAGTATGCAAAGCTTGTATAACCGGTGCGAACTGTCAGGAAACGAATAAATATTATGGCCATATATGCGCCCAGAAATGCAGTTACAGCCGAAAATATACAGCTAATAAACGCAATAAAGGAGGAAATGCCAATTCCTGTTGTAAACATAAGAATGATATCAAATAGAATGAACATACACATTGCAGGAATGCTCAATAATAATGCCCAATCCAACACATGCTGCCTGTCAGCACCACGAATCAGGGCATAGGAACTCATTACACCAATTCTGGAAACGCCTGCAAAGGCACTCAAACCACTTAATATACCCATTACAATGCCATCTAAGCCACTCATTGATCTGGCGTCCTTATTCGCCTGCCGCACATATTCCGGAAGGATTAACACAACGCCATTAACAATCAGAAGCAAAGCCAATCCCGGCAAATTTGTCTCAAGACTCCTTGCAAACAAATATAGCAGCAATACCATTAGCATGGGAACAGCTGCCGTTCTAACAAGCTGCATTTCGTAAACGCCAGCCGGCGCAAAATGGCGTCTGCGCCCAACCGTTCGCTTCTGCTCCCGTTGCAGACGGGAGAGCATTGGTTTGCACCCGGTAAAGATCGCCAAAAGAATAGAAATATGTATCAGCAAATCCCGTAGGGGTTCTCTGTTTTCAACACCGAACAGGCGAAATAGTATAGATTGATGTGCAATAGAAGAGACAGGCAGAAGTTCTGAAAAGCCCGAAATGATGCCATATAATAGGCCTTGAATAAAAGTCATACTTCCGCCAATCCCCCTTCTACAAAATCTTTCTTAATATAATATCACAGACTCTGTAGAATTTCCAGTAAATAATAGAAAAATTATTTATCCTTGCTGATATTTTCCGCATGATCAATCATTTCGTGTAATGCATCTAACGCATCGCTTAAGCCTCCAAGCTGATCGATCAATCCGGAAGAGACGGCTTCCTTTCCGTAAAGGATTGTACCAACATCCGTTGCCATCTCCCCTGTTGCCATCATATATGCCTCAAATTGCGCCTTTGATATCCCGGAATTTGCTGTAACAAAATCCGCAATTTGCTCCTGTATGCGCTGAAAATACCGAAATGTTTGGGGCGCTCCAACAACAAGACCCGTCATGCGAACCGGATGAACCGTCATACTGGCTGTGGGTGTGATAAAAGATTTCTTTGTACACACTGCCAGCGGAATACCAATGGAATGTCCACCGCCCAGCACCAAAGAAACTGTTGGTTTTTTCATACCTGCAATCATTTCAGCGATGGCAAGTCCTGCTTCAATATCACCGCCTACGGTGTTTAACAAAAGCAGCAGTCCATCTATTTCGTCGCTTTCTTCAATTCCTGCCAAAAGAGGTAATACATGCTCATATTTCGTAGTCTTCGCTGTTTCCGGCAAGACCTGATGGCCTTCTACCTGACCAATGATCGTCAAGGTATAAATATTTCCTTTTTCACTCTTTGTAATATCAGAACCCAGTTCAACAATTTGTTCACGTTCTTCCTTCTTTAATTCAGCATCGTTATTTTCAATCATACATAACCCCTCCTATATGGCTATCATAACCTATCACCCAAAAATAATTCATACTTGCATGAATGAGAATACTTCTGTATAATGTCTGTAAGAAATAATTTGCTTATGAAAGGAACATACAATATGCAGTATCAATATAGGACAAAGGGAACCTGTTCTCAAGCGATTTTCTTTGAAATTGAGGACGGAAAAATAAAAAATGTACAATTCATGGGTGGCTGCAACGGTAATTTAAAAGGAATTGGCTCTTTGGTTGAGGGAATGGATGTAGAAACAGTAATCGCCCGTTTGGAGGGGACCAAGTGTGGCATGAAGCAAACCTCCTGTCCCGACCAACTGGCAAAGGCATTAAAAGAAGCGTTAAATGCTAAATAGTAAGAAAGTGCGGTACTTTAGTACCGCACTTTCTTAATTAAGATATCTCAGCAGTAGCAAGAATCAGACGAATCAAATCGTCTCGACCGTCTCCTTTTTCTGCAGAAAAGGGAATTACAGGGCATTCCTCAGGAAGCTCAAGATCATCTCGAATTGTTTGTAAATTTCCCGCAAGCTGACTCTTTTTAACTTTATCCAACTTGTTTGCAACAACCGCAAATGGACATTCGCTATCTAAAAACCAACGAGCCATAGTAATATCGTTGTTGGTAGGTGCATGTCTAGCGTCTACAATCAAAATTCCCAAATCAATGCGATCTGCGGCAAAATAAGATTCCATCAACCGACCCCAACGATCTTTTTCGGCCTGAGAAACCTTTGCATAACCGTATCCGGGCAAATCAACAAAATAGCATTTTTTGTCGATGGTAAAATAATTAACATGAATCGTCTTGCCCGGTTTCTCTCCAACTCTGGCAAAGTTCTTTCGTTGCAGCAAACGGTTGATCACAGAGGATTTTCCTACATTGGATTTACCTGCAAAAGCAATCTCCGGCAATCTGGTGGACGGGAAATCCTTGGTGGATGCCGCAGAAATCAGAAATTCAACATTATGAAGATTCATACGCACAACCTCACTGACGGATGGACGGCTTGTGTGATTTTTGCTTCATATCTTCCGGAATATCCTTTAAGATTGTAGCCATAGGATCCGGTTTTGTATTCAGAGCAGTCTGAAGTACTGTATCAACAGTTTCAGCTACTACAAAATTCAAAGCATTGCGGACTGTCTGATCGATATTTACCAAATCCCGTTCGTTATCTTTGGGGATAATGACCGTTCGAATACCATGGCGCATCGCAGCCATGGTTTTCTCCTTCAAACCGCCAATAGGCAGAACACGACCACGCAGGGAAATTTCACCAGTCATTGCTACATCCCGACGAACAGTTACGCCCGTTAGCGCAGAGACAATGGCTGTGCAAACAGTGATACCGGCAGATGGACCGTCCTTCGGCACAGCGCCTTCCGGGAAATGGACATGGATATCCTTGGTTTTGTAGAAGTCGGCAGCAACACCCAACTTTTGGACGTTGGCACGAATATAACTAAGGGCTGCATGGGCAGATTCCTTCATAACATCGCCCAAGTTGCCGGTAAGCTCCAGCTTTCCACTTCCGTCCATTACATTCACTTCTACTTCCAGCACTTCGCCACCGACAGAAGTCCAGGCTAGGCCTGTAACCAAGCCAACTTTGTCTGCTGATGGCAGGCGATCGGGCAGGAACTTTCTAACGCCGAGAAATGCTTCCAGGTCATTGCCCTTAATAGAAATCCGCTTGGCACTTCCCTCTTCTAACAGCTGAACTGCTGCCTTACGGCAGATTTCAGCAAGACACTGCTCCAATCTTCTGACGCCGGATTCTCTGGTATAGCAACGAATGATTTCTCGCAAGCCATCATCACTTATCCGAAGCTGCGTAGCGCCTATTCCGTGTTTCGCCTTCTGCTTGTTTAGTAAATGGCGCTTAGCAATCATTACCTTTTCTTCGTCGGTATAGGAACTAAGCTCAATAATTTCCATACGATCCAAAAGCGGGCGCGGTATGGTGTCTGTTGTATTGGCAGTTGTAATGAACATGACATTACTCAAATCATAGGGAATCTCCAAATAATGATCTCTGTAGGTCTTATTTTGCTCACTGTCCAGCACTTCCAGAAGTGCAGCACTGGGATCTCCCCGGTGATCGGAGCCGAGCTTGTCAATCTCGTCCAGCAGTAGAACAGGATTAGAGCTACCGGCTTGAATCATTGCATTTAAAATTCTACCGGGCATTGCACCAACATAGGTCTTTCTATGCCCGCGGATATCTGCTTCATCCCGGACACCGCCTAAGGAAATGCGTGCCATTTTGCGATTTAAAGAGCGCGCAATAGAATAAGCAATGGATGTTTTACCAACGCCAGGAGGACCTACTAAGCAGAGAATCTGTGGAGGCATATCTGGCGAAAGCTGACGAACAGCAACGGTTTCCAATATCCGTTCCTTCACCTTTGACATGCCGAAATGATCCTTCTCAAGAATTTTACGGGAATTTCCCACATTTACAGATTCCTTGGTGTAGGTTTTCCAGGGCAGTTCCAGAACTGTATCAAAATAGCCACGCAAAACAGATGCTTCTGCAGAACCAAATTGCTGTTTTCTCAATCGATCCAAATCCCGCAATAACTTCTGCTCTGATTCTGCCGGAAGATTCAGCTGCAGAATTTTCTTTTCATATTCTGCAATTTCAGAATAATCGTCCTGTTCACCAAGTTCCTCGCGAATGGCCTTCATTTGCTCCCGCAGATAATAGTCCCGTTGCTCCTGATCCATGCGGGCACGAGTCTTTTCGTGGATGGACGATTCCAAATGGAGCATTTTGATCTCCTGACGGAGCATCCGTAGTGTCTTCTCCAGCCGCTGCACAGGATTGCGTGTGCTAAGAAGCTTCACTTTATCCAAATAATCGATTCCGGAGTTTTGAGCTATGGTATCTGCAATAAAACCGCAACTATCAGAAGACATGATGCGTAACTGTACGCCCTGAGGGGGATGCTCTAAAATATCCAAATAGGAGGCGTATAAATTGGTTGCCTCCCGACGAAGCGCCCGAGAACGCAGGTCATTTTCACCGCGTGGTTCTACAATTTTTTCCACACTGCCGGCAAGATAGGGGTCAAAACGAGTCAATTCGGTCAGTTTTGCCCTGTGCAATCCATGGACAAGAACCCGGATATTCTCGCCCTGGGATTTGAGAACCTGCTTTACCTTAACAACCGTGCCGATTGTATACAGATCGGAAAGTGCAGGGTCATCCACCAAAATGTCCTTTTGCGGCACTAATAACAATATGCCTTCGTGCTTCATAGCCTCTTCAATCGCCAAGGCAGACTTCATACGACCTATATCAAAATGTGTGGTCTGCTCCGGGAAAATTGCAATGCCACGCAATGCCAGAACAGGCATCAGCACGGAATTTTCGTATTCCATCATAAAATTCTCCCTTCTGAGAATTTAATTAGGGGGTAGCAAACTACCCCCCTCAAAAGCTTATTTCACTTGCGCACCTAATTTAGGACGCAATTTTTTAGAGTTCCGAACGATCTTCGGTTCTGCACCGTTGACGCATTCGGGTGTGATTACGACCTTTTGAATAGAAAGGTCTGAGGGGATCGTATACATGATCTTCAGCATGATTTCTTCCATAACTGCTCGCAAACCACGGGCGCCTATCTGGCGTTCAATTGCCTTCTCAGCCACTGCTTCCAAGGCTTCCAGCGTAATCTCCAGGGTAACGTGATCCATAGCCAGCAAAGCCTCGTATTGCTTTGTAAGGGCGTTTTTGGGCTCGGTAAGAATACGAACCAAGTCATCCTTTTTCAGCTCTTGCAGACAGGTAATAACCGGCATGCGGCCAACAAGCTCCGGGATAATGCCGAACTTCAGCAAATCGTGCGGTTGCACCTGAGAGAACAACTTTCCGATATCCCGATGCTTCTTGCTCTCCACTGGCGCATCAAAACCAATCGCAGACTTGTCTGTTCTTGCTTCAATGATCTTATCAAGGCCATCAAAAGCGCCGCCGCAGATAAACAGAATATTGCTGGTATCTACAGGAATCGTTTCCTGTTGAGGATGCTTTCTTCCACCCTGGGGTGGAACATTGGCAACTGTGCCTTCTAATATTTTCAGAAGTGCCTGTTGCACACCTTCACCGGAAACATCACGGGTAATGGAGGTGTTTTCACTCTTGCGGGCAATTTTATCCATCTCATCGATATAGATAATACCCCGCTCAGCCCGTTCCACATCAAAATCAGCAGCTTGCAAAAGGCGCACAAGGATATTCTCAACATCGTCGCCAACATAGCCTGCTTCCGTAAGGGTTGTTGCATCAGCAATGGCAAAGGGCACATCTAAAATTCGTGCCAATGTCTGCGCAAATAAGGTTTTGCCGGAACCGGTAGGTCCAATCAGTAAAATATTACTTTTCTGAAGCTCTACATCCGTCTGTGCAGACAGATAGATACGCTTATAATGGTTGTATACCGCAACAGCCAACGCCATTTTTGCGTTATCCTGACCGATGATATAATTATCCATATATGCCTTCATTTCCGTAGGAATGGGCAGATGGTCAGGCATGCCGTGGGATTGTTCATCTGCTTCCAGCAAGTCGCAGCAAGCATGAACGCACTCGTTGCAAATAAATACACCCGGTCCGGCGATCAGCCGGACCTGAGTTTCCTGTTTACCGCAAAAGGAGCAGCTAAGAATCTGCTCTTCTGTATTTGACATAAGGCAGATACCGCCTTTCTCAGTAGGTTAATGACGCTCAAGAACACGGTCGACCAAGCCGAAAGTCAGAGCTTCTTCGGAGGTCATAAAATTGTCGCGCTCACAGGCATCTGTGATTTCTTCTACGCTCTTACCGGTATTCTGAGCAAGGATGGTATTCATGCGAGCTTTGATCGTCTCAAGGCGCTTCAGATGAATTGCCATGTCTGTGATCTGACCCTGCGTTCCGGCAGAGGGCTGATGAATCATAATCTCAGCATTAGGCAGTGCCATGCGCTTTCCTTTTGTGCCGGCAGCCAGCAGAAATGCACCCATAGATGCTGCCATACCTACACAAATGGTTGCAACATCGCACTTAATGTACCGCATGGTATCATAAATTGCCATACCGGCAGTTACGCTGCCACCAGGGCTATTAATATAGAATTGGATATCCTTATCCGGATCCTGGGCCTCCAAATACAACATCTGTGCCACGATCAGGCTGGCAGTAGTATCATTTACTTCTTCAGACAGGAAAATGATACGGTCATTCAGCAATCGGGAAAAAATGTCATAACTGCGCTCACCGCGGCTTGTTTGTTCAACAACATAGGGGATAAAACTCATGGTGATGTCTCCTTTCAATGGGCTTGAAACATTCTAACCATATATAAGGAAGATTATTCCTCGGTTTCGGTCTTTGCTGTCTTTGTGGTGGTCTTCTTGGTCTTAGAAGCTGTCTTCTTAGCCTTAGGGGCAACTGCAACAGCGGAATCCACGATCACAGCAACTGCCTTGCGAGTCTCCAGGCTGGTCTTGATCTCGTCAGCAGGAACCATTTCCTTGATCTTCTCAATCTCCAGTTCATACTGTTTAGCCATGGACTCCAGCTCGGCATTGATGTCATCTTCGGTGATCTCGATACCCTCGACCTCAACGATCTTAGCCAGAGTAACATTTGCCTTAGCCTGCTTCTCAGCAGCGGGACGGAATGCATTACGCATGGTCTTGAGGTCGCCGCCCATCATCTTGGCATACTGTTCAACGGAATAGCCACTCATCTGCAGCTGATATGCAAAGCGCTCCATCTGGCTGTCCAGCTCCTGCTCAATCAGGCCGTTGGGCATCTCAACTGTGGTGTTCTCAGCAGCCTTATCAACACAAGCCTGCTCGAAGGCGGAGTCAATCTGCTTCTGTGCGCTCTCCAAAGCCTTTGCGCGGATATCTGCCTTCAACTCGTCCAAAGTCTCGAAGTCAGAAACATCCTTTGCAAACTCATCATCCTGTGCAGGAACATTGGTAGCAGTAACCTTATTGACCTTAACATGGAACACAACAGCCTTTCCTGCCAGCTCTGCATGGTAATCCTCGGGGAAAGTGATGTCAATATCCTTCTCTTCACCTGCGGACATACCAACAACCTGCTCCTCAAAACCAGGAACGAAAGAACCAGAGCCCAGCTTCAGGTCAAATGCTTCGCCCTTGCCACCGTTGAAGGGAACACCGTTGTCGAAGCCTTCAAAGTCAATATTTGCAGTGTCGCCCATTTCGGCAGCACGCTCAACAGTTTCAGTAGAAGCAACATTCTGAGCCATACGATCCAGCTCAGCCTGAACCTGCTCGTCAGTTACAACAGTCTTTTCCTTCTCGATCTTCAGGCCTTTGTAATCACCAAGAGTAACCTCAGGATATACATCGGTGGTCAGAGTCAAGGTAACGATGTTATCGTCGCTGATCTGCATATCGGTCAGGCTGGGACGGCCAACTGCCTTCAGGTCCTGCTTAACAACAGCAAAATCATAAACCTCAGGGAAGATTTCTTCCAAGCCATCTTCGTAGAATACATGAGCACCATACATAGACTCGATCATCTTGCGAGGAGCCTTACCCTTACGGAAGCCGGGAATCATAATGTTCTTACGAGCCTTCATATAAGCCTTCTGAACACCGGACTCCATCAGTTCCTTGTCAATCTCTACAACGATGGTTGCCTGATTGCCGTTTCTTTCAATGTTCTTTACGTTCATATTTCTGTCCTCCATTTTCAGATAGCTGACTCCAGCCAATCATAAAAAATTTATATCCGAGATATTCTAACAAAAAAAGTAGAAAATGTCCACACTTTTCTTAAAAATTTATTAAATAATCTGCATAGGTTGAAAATTTAGTCGATCTGCTGCAACAAGTTTGTACATTACGCCATCCCAAAGCCCCTCCTGAGCCAATCCATGGCTGGCGCCATGCAAATGTCCATAGAAGCATTGACGAACATCATACTTCTTAAACAGATCTAAAATTTCCGTACATTCATAACCCTTATAGCGCGGCGGATAGTGCAAAAATACAAGTTTTGGCAGATCGCCTGCTGATTTTAAGGATGTCTCTAAACGCATCAATTCACGGTGAAATACTTTTTCATCGTGTTCACCGCTGCGCTCTTCCTCGTAAAACCAACCTCTTGTTCCGCAAATTGCAAACCCATTATATTCATAATGATTATTATTTAAGATGAACTGATTTACAAATCCCTGTTCTTCACAGAAGCGATAAAACTTTGATGCGGTACTCCACCAATAATCATGGTTTCCCTTCAAAATGATCTTTCTACCGGGAATTTGGTTTATCCACGAAAAATCTGCAGCTGCTTCCTGTAAATCCAGTGTCCAGGACAGATCGCCCAACAAAACAGTCGTATCCTCCGGACGAACCACAGAAAACCCAGCCTTTAATTTTTCAATATATCCGACCCATGCGCCGCCAAAGATATCCATTGGTTTTGGTGCGCCAAGGCAAAGGTGCAAATCACCAATCGCATACAGTGCCAAATAGATCACTCCTTAGTCCCAGGACCACATAAAGACAGTACTATAGTAGAATGATTCTCACCGGTATTTGCCCGATAATCCTGCACAGCGCCATAAGAAGAAGCTGCATTCACGTCTGCGGTATACGCACTGGTGCGCTGCAAACTGGATACTACCGACTGTGT
>JAZRNS010000105.1:0-3393 GCA_045648245.1 Faecousia sp.
ATGGACAATACGGCTCTGGTGGCGTGCAATGGTATTAAAGGTCAAGGTAGGACAATTTTCATCAGTGTCAATGATCTTACCATAAGGCACAAGGCCCAGTTTAATAAGGGCCTGGAAGCCGTTACAAATACCACACATCAAGCCATCGCGATTATCCAGCAGTTCGCTTACAGCATCCTTAACAGCCGGATTGCGGAAGAATGCTGTAATGAATTTTGCAGAGCCGTCCGGTTCGTCGCCACCGGAGAATCCGCCGGGAACAAAGATCATTTGGCTTTCACTGATCTTCTTTGCAACCGTCTCCACGCTCTGTGCTACATCATCAGCCGCCAAATTGCGGATAACCACAATTTCAGGCTCAGCACCGGCAGCCAAAACCGCGCGGGCAGAATCAAACTCCCAGTTTGTGCCGGGGAATACCCGAATCAACAGCTTCGGCTTGGCAACCTTCACAGCAGGTGCAACATTCACCTTACCAGCAAAGTCAAGGTTGGGTATTTCCACAGCAGGCTCGTTGGTCTTTGTTGCATATACATCTTCCAGAACACCTGCGTTCAGCGCATACAGTTCAGAAATGGCAACTGTTTCACCGGCGTAGGTAATGGAAGGCTCTGCAACTGTATGACCAACCAATGTGGCACAGTCGCATTCCTCAGTAAGCTCCGCAACGATCTTGCCATAGCCAACGCCGTTTATTGTATTGCCATCGACCGCAGCAAAGCCAATGTTATTGCCGAAGGACATCTTCATGACAGCCTCAGCAATTCCACCGCCTTCCACAGCCCATGCAGACTTTACCTTACCGGCCTGACACAGCTTATGGAATACAGACCATGTATTCTTCCAGCCTTCATAATCGGACAGTTCTTCTGCACCAAACAGATATACCGGGTTGCCTGCTGCCTTAAACTCGTTAGAGATAACATCACTTGCCAACACAGGGGCAACAGCAAAGGAAATTACGGTAGGCGGTACATCCATATCCAGGAAGGAACCGGACATAGAATCCTTACCGCCAATGGCAGCCGCATTCAGACCAAGCTGTGCATCCAGTGCGCCAAGCAGGGCGCGGAAGGGCTTGCCCCAACGCAAAGGCTCGTTACGCAACTTTTCAAAGAACTCCTGTAATGTCAGGTAGGCATCCTTATAATCCGCGCCTGCAGCAACGATCTTTGCAACAGAGGAAATCACGCTGGCTTGTGCACCAATATACGGATCATCACTCAGTAAGTCGGGATCGCACCCCCATGCCATCAGGCTGGCCTGATCGGTTTGCTGACCGGGCAGGACAGGCAGTACAGCCGCCATAGCCTGCGTAGGTGTCAGCTGCTTTTTGCCGCCAAAGGGCATAAGCACGCTGCCGGCGCCGATGGTAGAGTCAAAGCGCTCAATCAGACCTCGCTGAGAAGCAAACCCCAAATCAGATGCAATCTCTTTCAGGCTGGCGACCTTCTTATTTTCTGAAATTTTATCACCGTTAACAGCAACATCCACATGCTTTACAGCGCCGTTTGTATCCAGGAAGGAGCGGGCCAAATTTGCAATCTCCTTGCCCTTCCAGCTCATAACCATACGCGGCTCTTCTGTAACGACTGCAACCCGGTAGGCCTCCAGGTTTTCAGCCTGGGCAGCAGCAATAAATTGATCTGCGTCTTTTGCTTCCACAACGACTGCCATGCGTTCCTGAGACTCAGAGATTGCCAGTTCGGTGCCATCCAGACCCTCATATTTCTTCCGTACGGCATCCAAATCAATCCGCAGGCCGTCTGCCAGTTCACCGATTGCAACGGACACGCCGCCTGCGCCAAAGTCATTACAACGCTTAATCAGGCGGGTTACATCCGGGTTGCGGAACAATCTTTGAATCTTCCGTTCTTCAGGTGCATTACCCTTTTGAACTTCAGATGCCATGGTGGTCAAGGACTTAAGGTTGTGGCTTTTGGAAGATCCGGTAGCACCGCCAATACCATCACGGCCGGTACGACCGCCCAGCAAGACGATCACATCACCTGCTGCAGGCCGCTCACGGCGTACATTATATGCAGGTGCGGCAGCAACAACAGCACCGCACTCCAAGCGCTTTGCCACATAACCAGCGTGGTACAATTCTGCAACATGACCAGTAGCCAAACCAATTTGGTTGCCGTAGGAAGAGTAACCGGCTGCAGCAGTCTGACACAGCTTACGCTGGGGCAGCTTGCCGGGAACGGTTTCATTCAACGGCTTACGAGGGTCGCCGGCACCGGTAACACGCATGGCCTGATGGACATAAGCGCGCCCGGACAGCGGATCGCGGATACAGCCGCCAATACAGGTTGCTGCGCCGCCAAAAGGCTCGATCTCTGTAGGATGGTTATGGGTCTCATTTTTGAACATGAGAAGCCAGTCCTGATCCTCGCCGTTAACCTTCGCATTTACATGAATGGAGCAGGCGTTGATTTCCTCACTCTCGTCCAACTCCGGCAGCATACCGCGCTTTTTCAGAACCTTTGCGCCGATGGTTGCAATATCCATCAGGGTTTGGGGGCGCTTTGCTGCTTTTTCTTCACCATAGACCTCAACGCGTGCAGCCAGATAGCGCTCATAGGCAGCTTGCACCGCCGGGTCGTCGATCTTAACATGATCCAAATGGGTGGAGAAGGTTGTATGGCGGCAATGGTCAGACCAATAAGTATCTACAACACGAACCTCCGTGATCGTAGGGTCTCTTCCCTCTTCATCACGGAAATAATTCTGCAGAAACTTCAGGTCATCCAAATCCATTGCCAGACCCAATGTGTTCAAAAGATCAGCTAAGCCTTGCTCGTCCAGGTTGACAAAACCATCAATGGTGGCAACAGTTTGGGGAGCGGCATAATCAACAGCCAGTGTTTCCGGCTTACTCAGCGCTGCCTCACGGCTCTCAACAGCATTGATCACATGCTTCTTGATTGCAGCAATATCCCCTTCTGTCAGGTCGCCCTCCAAGGCGTAAACCTTGGCAGAACGAATGGTGGGACGGTCTCCTTGAGAAAGGATTTGGATACACTGTGCAGCAGAGTCTGCACGCTGATCAAACTGACCGGGTAACGGTTCGACTGCAAACACCAATGCACCGTCAGCAGAAATCTCTTCCGTTGCGATATCTAACTGTGGCTCAGAGAACACGGTCTTAACTGCATAGTCAAACAGCTCTGCAGAAATATTCTCTGCATCATATCGGTTAAACAGGCGAACCTTCTTTAGGCCGTTGATACCCAGCAGATTGACTACCTCGCTATACAAGGCTCTTGCTTCATTATCCAGCCCCGGCTTTTTTTCAACAAATATTCTATATACCACGTTTAGTTCCTCCCGGCTTTCAGCGCCTTTGCGCCAATGTCGTGTCGGTAATATGCGTTATCGAAGTGAATG
>JAZRNS010000106.1:0-11486 GCA_045648245.1 Faecousia sp.
CACCACATCGGCAACACTTTTTGCAAATTCCATTTCGTGGGTAACCACGATCATGGTGTTATCCTTACTCTTCAGTCCGCGAATAACCCGCAAAACTTCACCGGTCAATTCCGGATCCAGTGCGCTGGTCGGCTCATCAAAGCATAGAACCTGAGGTTGTAAAGCAAGAGCCCGGGCAATGGCAACCCGTTGTTGCTGCCCGCCGGAAAGCTGATAAGGATAAGCTTCCAGCTTATTGGAAAGACCAACTTTTTCTAAAAGCTCCTTAGCCTTTATCTCAATTTCCTCGCTGCTACCCTTGTTCAGCAGATTAGGAGCAAGGGTAACATTGTTCAGAACATTATACTGGGGAAACAGGTTAAAGTTCTGGAATACCAAACCAAAATGCAGCCTGTTTTGCCGAACGGTCTCATCGTCCATTTTAGACAAATTTTCTGCATCAAACAGAACCTTATCCCCTACGATTATCTGACCTTCATCCGGTGTCTCCAAGAAATTCAAGCAACGAAGCAATGTGGTCTTACCGCTACCGGAGGAGCCGATAATAGCAAGCACCTGACCTCTCTCCAATGAGAAATCGATACCCTTAAGAACTTCAACCTTCCCGAAGTTCTTTTTTATATTTTTTACTTCCAATAAAGCCATAATCTAACTCCTGAAATAACTAAGCTTTTTCTCCAATTTTCCCAGCAAAATGGTAAGAATTCCCACAAAGATCAAATAGAACACGCCCGTGTAGAACAGCGGCCAAACAAGCGCCTTTGTGGCTGCCAGTTCCTTGGCCTGCTTGATAATCTCGCTGACAATAATGCAGTTCGCAAGAGCCGTATCTTTAATCAGTGTAATGATTTCATTGGACATCGGCGGTACGATCCGCTGTATAACTTGCTTGAGCACAATCTTCCGGAAAATCTGAGACTTGGTAAGACCCAAAACATAACCGGCTTCATACTGTCCCTTTGATATACTCTCGATGCCACCGCGGTAGATCTCTGAGAAATAACAAGCATAATTAAGCGTAAACGCAATCAAGACCGCTGTGATTCGACCTGCATCCCGGATGCCATACTCCAGGTACATAAACCGGTCCAGCTTGCCGAAAATCTGCACGCCAAACAGAAGTCCCGGAACATAATAAATAATGAAGATCTGGAGCATCAACGGAACGCCACGAACGATCCATACAACCACTTTTGATATCGCTTTTACCACCTTAAGCTTGCTCATCGAGCAAAAAGCAATAGGCAAACCAAGCGGTGCGCCGCAAAGCAGCGTCACCGCAAAGATTAGCAGGGATATCCAAAAGCCGTCCAGAAGAAATAATGTAACCTCTAAAAACGACATTTGCTTACTCCTAAATTTATATTATTTCTGATCGGAGAAATCGGTAATTGCAGTATTGGAAACACCGTACTTCTCAGCCAATTTGGCAATTGTGCCGTCCTCAGCCAGCTTTACCAGCTCTGCATTTACCAATGCAGTCAGTTCACTGCCCTTCTTAAAGCCGATAGCGTAGTACTCTACATCGCTGGACAGTGCATCCACGACCTCCAAATTGGAGTAGTCGCCCTTACCAACATAGCTCTTAGCCAACTGTGCATCCAGCACTGCAAAATCCACATTGCCGGACAGAACCTCAGTCAAGCAGTCGGTCTGCTTCAGGCACTTGGTCAGAACGATATTCTCATCAATACCTACTGCGTAGCTTTCACCGGCAGAGCCGCCTTCAACTGCAGCAAACTTACCCTTCATATCGTCGATTGTTGCAATGGAGGCGCCCTTCTTAACAACAACAACCTGACGGTTTTCCATGTAGTTGTAAGAGAAATCGACCTTATCCGCACGAGCAATACCGTCATCATCGGCGGTGTTGCAGGTGAAGCCGTTCCATACGCAATCGATTGTGTCAGAGTTCAGATCGGTATACTTTGCGCTCCAGTCAATTTCCTGGAACATCACTTCATAACCCAGATTTTCAAAAACGGCCTTAGCAAGATCCGTATCAAAGCCAACCAGTTCTGTGCCTTCAAAGTAGTTCATAGGCTCATAAATGGTGTATCCGACAACGATGGTCTTTTCTGCATCTGCTTCAGTAACCGCTTCGGTTGCTGCCTCGGTAGCGGAGTTTGTGTTATCTGCTGCAGCTCCGGTAGTGTCAGCCTGATCGCTTGTTGCGTTGTTGCTGCATGCAGCAAAGCAACCGGCGATCATAAGTACAGCCAAAATCATTGCAATCAGTTTTTTCATAATAATCTTTCCTTTCATTTTTCCGCATAGGGTTTTGTTGATGTCTGTATTATACTTCATCGAACTAAAGTTGTAAAGTACCAATTTGTGAATTTATACAACTTTGGCAATTTCTAACAAATCCTGCCGACCCTTCACCGCTTTATTATGTTAAAGTGCTGTATAATACAGGACACACTGCAACATTACAACTATTTTCCTTGACAGGACATTGTAATATTATTATAATCTGTATGAAAAGTATGAAAAGTATGAAAGGAGTGTAGCTTATGGCCGGTGGTAAGCACATACTTGCCAAGCAAAGCTCACAAAGAGTCTTTGGTACAGCAAAAGTTGGCGACCGAGGGCAAATCGTGATCCCAAAGGAAGCCAGAGAATTATTTAACATCCGCCCAGGCGACACCTTGCTGATCTTAGGAGAAGAAAAATCAGGCTTGATTGTATCCAGACCAGAGCTTCTTCGGGATCTTGCAGATCAATTTTTTGAAAGTGGAATGAAAGAGGCGCAAGACAATGAATGAACTGCTTACATTATACGAATCCTTAGGCATCTCCTCTGCCGTTTTTGAGCTCGGCGAACAGACTTTATCAAAGCTTACCGATCGCTTTGCAGAGATTGACAGAATTGCTGAACACAATCAAGCAAAAGTCATCGCTGCAATGCAAAAAAATCGGGTTTCCGCTGCCTGCTTTGCAGCTACAACCGGTTATGGCTATGACGATGTAGGTCGCGATAATTTAGAAAAGGTATATGCTGATGTATTCCATACAGAGGCAGCGCTTGTGCGCCCGCAAATCACCTGCGGAACACATGCCCTGACAGTAGCTTTGGCAGCAAACCTTCTGCCGGGAGATGAACTACTGAGCCCTGTGGGACTCCCCTACGATACACTGCAGGAAGTTATTGGAATCCGTCCCAGTCCCTGCTCTCTGGCAGAATACGGTGTATCCTACCGTCAGGTGGACCTGTTGGCAGACGGAACTTTCGACTACCCAGGTATTCGCAATGCCATTAATGAAAATACAAAGCTCATAACGATCCAGCGCTCTAAAGGCTATGCCACAAGACCTACTTTCTCCGTTGCTCAGATTGGTGAGTTAATTGCGTTCTGCAAGTCTATCAAGCCTGATGTTCTTGTTATGGTAGACAACTGCTACGGTGAATTTGTAGAGACCATAGAACCTTCTGATGTTGGCGCTGATATGACTGTGGGTTCCTTAATCAAAAACCCCGGTGGCGGTCTTGCTCCCATTGGCGGATATATATGCGGTACAGCAGAATGCGTAAATCGCTGTGCCTACCGTCTTTCCGCCCCCGGTCTGGGACAAGAGGTTGGTGCTAATTTAGGTTTAATGACCAGTTTGTATCAGGGCTTCTTTATGGCGCCTACGGTTGTTGCAGGTGCTGAAAAAGGCGCTGTATTTGCTGCAAATCTGTATGAACCGCTTGGTTTCCGTTGCGTTCCGAATGCTACCGAAAGCCGACACGATATCATTCAGGCTGTAGAATTGGGCAGCGAGGAAGGCATGATTGCATTCTGTAAGGGCATTCAAGCCGCCGCACCTGTGGATTCCTTCGCAACCCCCCTACCTTGGGACATGCCCGGCTACAAGGATAAGGTTATTATGGCAGCCGGTGCATTTGTGCAGGGTTCTTCTATTGAGCTGTCAGCCGACGGCCCGATCCGCCCCCCTTATGCTGTTTACTTCCAAGGTGGCTTAACATGGTGTCATGCAAAAATGGGAATATTGATGAGCCTGCAAAAGATGGTTGATGCAGGTCTAATCAACGTATAGATTTTAAAGGAGATATAGACATGAATTGGTTTTGGTTTGCAATCATCGCTTTACTTTGTTGGTCTGGCTCTGACTTCTTTTCAAAAATCGGCTGCCGTGATTCCAGGGACAAATACAGCCAGTTTAAAATGGTTATGGCTGTAGGTGTGGTTATGGGCCTGCATGCCGCATACGAGATCTTTATCGGTGGCGTAGAAATCAGTTGGCCTGTCATTTGGACATACCTCCCCGTTTCCCTGCTCTATATTGGTTCTATGACCCTCGGCTATGTTGGTCTGCGCTACATAGAATTGTCTATTTCCTCCCCGATTTGTAACGCCTCCGGTGCTCTGGTCGCGATCGTTGCGATTATTAGCGGTACCGCTGATGCCATGGACTGGCCGCAATATTTGGCAATCGCTTTGGCTTGTGCCGGCGTGATCGGTCTGGGGTTTGTAGAGGCACGGGAAGATGACGAGCTTCGTGCAGCCCGTCAGGAGGCATCCAATTTCAAATATGCAAAGTCCTGGCTTGCCTTGGCGCTTCCCATTGCATACTGTATGCTGGATGCGGCTGGCACATTCGCTGACGATCTTGTGTTGGAAACCTTAAATGAGGACTCTGCAAATGTTGCCTACGAGCTGACATTCCTTGCTGCCGGCATTGTTTGTTTTGTCTACACCTGTATTATCAAGAAGCAGAAGCTGATTCCCAAAATGGAAGCCCCAAAATATGTTGGTGCAATTTTTGAAACTGTCGGTCAGTTTGCATATATTTATGCGCTGGCAAGCGGCGAATCTGCCTTGGCAGCACCTATTATTTCCTCTTACTGCATGGCATCCGTTCTGTGGAGCAGAATCTTCCTGAAGGAAAAGCTGAGCTGGAAGCACTATTGCTGCATTGCCGTTACATTTGCCGGCATTTTGATTATGGGCATTTACGACATGTAATTTAAGGAGATATTTATGGAAATTATTGTAGGATTAAAAGGTAAGGCATCCACATTGGTTGAGCGTGAAGATACCGCCTATGAGGTTGGCTCCGGCAGCTTGCTGGTTTATGCAACCCCCTGCATGGTAGCACTTATGGAAGGCGCTGCCTGCGATGCGATTGCTGACTACCTTCCCGAGGAGAAAACATCTGTTGGCACAATGCTGAACATTTCTCATTTGGCTGCAACCCCAGTTGGCATGGAGGTTCATGCTGAAGCAGAAATTACAGAAGTTGACGGAAATATGATTACCTTTCATGTAACCGCGTATGATGAATCCGGAAAAATCGGTGAAGGCACACATAAACGTGCCATCATCACAGTGCAAAAATTCTTAGATAAAACCTACGCAAAGCTATAAGGAAAAGACCGAGTGCAACAGCACTCGGCCTTTTAACTTATTAAATTTCCTGTCTGCCCTCCAAAGCACGGGAAAGGGTTACTTCATCAGCATACTCCAACTGACTTCCAACCGGCACTCCATAGGCCAAACGGGTAACCTTTACTTCCATAGGGCGCAGAAGTCGAGAAATGTACATTGCTGTCGCTTCCCCTTCTGTATCCGGGTTCGTTGCCATAATAACCTCACGAACACCACCGTCCGCAACGCGCTGCAACAGCTCTTTAATGCGAATATCATCTTGCGTAACATGATCCAGCGGTGAAATCACACCGTGCAGAACATGGTAGCTGCCCTTAAATTCACGACTGCGCTCCATAGCAATGACATCCTTCGGTTCTGCCACAACACAAATAACCTGCCCATCACGGGTAGGATCTTCACAAATCGGGCAAATCTCGCGATCTGTCAGATTCTGACAGACAGGGCATGTATGAACCGATTTTTTCGCTTCCAAAATTGCATCAGCGAAAGCCTGCGCCTCTATTTCTGTCAACCCTAAGACATGGAAAGCCAGACGCTGGGCTGTCTTGCCCCCAATTCCCGGCAACCGGGCAAACTGGTCTGACAATTCCTGCAAGGCTGCGGGAAAATACTGCATAATGCCTCCTTAGAACAAGCCGCCTAAATTCAGACCGCCGGTCATTTGAGACATGCTGTTTGCCGCATCGGCGTCCGCTGTACGCATAGCCTCATTTACAGCAGCAATCACCATATCCTGTAGCATTTCAACATCATCCGGATCCACAGCCTCCGGGTTGATGGTAAGGGCCACGATCTCATGCTTGCCGTTAACTTCCGCCTTGACCATTCCACCGCCGGTCGTGGCAGTGTAGGTTTTTTTTTCCATTTCTTCCTGCATACGAAGCATATCCTGCTGCATTTTCTGCACCTGCTTCATCATTGCAGCCTGATTCATACCACCGGGCATACCCCGGAATCCACCCTTTGCCATGTTATAAAACTCCTTGTATTACTTAATTTTAATCACATCGCCATGATCTCTACCGAACTGCAAAAGCTGCTGCATTTGTTCATTATTGGCAGGCCTGGCATTTTTATCCGCAACCGTAACCTTCACAGGATGCCCTAACCTACCGGATGCTTTTTGGCCGATCATTGCCAACACATCGGGCTTGTTGATCATATCCATCGTAAAGGAATTGGAACACAAAAGAATCAAAGCATTTCCCTGCAATACACCTTGCACAGGGCTGTTGGGCGTTGTTGCAAAGAAACCAACTAAAGGTGGTTTCATGTCCCGTCGAATATCTGCAGCAAGGTCTGTCCAAAACCCAACTGGCATCTCGTTGACTACTTCCTGCATTTCAGGCGGTGCATCGTCATCATCGGGAAATGGCGGCAGCTCCTCATCCAAAGGCTCTGGTTCCTTACTGACCGGCGCTGCTTGCACAGAAATTGTGCCGCTGCGAATTTGGTTTTCCAATCGGCTCAGCCGTGCATTCAGTGCCTCAGCATCCAGCTCCAGCTCAGGTTGGCACATAGATACAATGCAAAGCTCTGTATCCATCCGGCGGCTTGTACTTCTTGTGAAGCCAGAAACAGTCTGCTGGATTAAACTAAGCATGCGAACCAGTTCGCCACTGGAGAAACGATCAGCAAGTGTTTGAACCTCCTGATCGGTTGCCACGCCGGAAAGCATACTGATCCCTTCCTTAGGGGCAGATTTCATGACCATAAAATCCCGGGTCAGACATGCCAATTCGTCCAATAGGGCGCCCATATCCTTACCTTCGGCATAGAACCGATTTAATAGCGATAGGGCTCCGCTGGTATTATGATCAGCAATGCACCGCATCAGCTTGCCACACTCCTGCACACCGGCAATACCGAGGCAAGCATATACACGCTCAGCATTCAGTTCTCCGGTTACCGCAGATGCGCACTGGTCCAAAAGGCTCAATCCATCACGCAAACCACCGTCAGCCAACCGTGCCAACACTCTGGCAGCAGAATCATCAAGATCAATATTCTCCTGATATGCCACATATTGCAGCCGCGCTGCAATATCCTCCTGACCAATTCGGCGGAAAGAGAATCGCTGGCAGCGGGACAAGATGGTGGCAGGCACTTTATGCAATTCTGTGGTCGCCAAAATAAACAACAGATGCTCCGGCGGCTCTTCAATAATTTTCAGAAGTGCATTAAATGCAGAAATAGACAGCATGTGTACCTCGTCAATAATGTACACACGCATTTTCACCTGAGAAGGTGTGTAGATCGCATCGTCCCGCAGATCCCGGATGTTATCCACGCCGTTGTTAGATGCTGCATCGATTTCCAACACATCCATACAGGAGCCTGCATCAATGACACGGCAAGAGGGACACTTATTACAAGGATTTCCGTCCTGCAAATCCGTGCAGTTTACTGCCTTCGCCAAGATCTTGGCGCTACTGGTTTTACCGGTACCGCGGGAACCTGTAAACAGGTATGCATGACTTAGTTTTCCTGTAAGCAACTGATTTTTCAGAGTCTGGGAAACCGCACTTTGACCGACCAGATCATCAAAGGTCTGTGGCCGATACTTTCTATACAACGCTTGATACATAATGTCCCTCCTCTCTGATAAAAGTAAATTTAAAACCGGCTCATAACAAGATCGCACACCCACATTTGAGCAAACAGAACACCCGGTATTCTTGCAGCCAGCTCGGGAACGGCAGTCCCGCGGCACACGGGAAAATCCGCTTAATGCTGCTTGGTTCCCCACCTGACATGGTTCACGGGATCCCGTTGCGCAGGACCGTTCCTTCAACACCGCTTACAGGAGCCAGACGGCACTCATGGATGCCCGGGTGTGGGAATTCATCCCTGCTATAGCGGATTGCAGGCAACAGGGCACCGCTATCTCCCCGACTAGTGCGACCTTGTTATGAGTCGGTTGACCCATAACAGGGAATCTTGTTTAGTTAAGCTTAGACTCGATAAAGTCAGCCAGTTCCTGGAATGTTGCGATCTTCTGATCTTCCATTTCCAGTTCAACGCCCAGTTCAGATTCCAGATCCATGATCATTTCAACAATGTCCAAGGAATCAATACCAAGGCTCTCAAAGGTGCTGTCCGGAGTAATCTCAGACGGATCCAGTTCCAGTTGCTTTGCAGCATAAGAAACAAGTTTTTCGTACATTCTCTTTAACCTCCATATTGTACCTGATTGATACTTCTAGTATTTTAGTATATGCATCATGATTTGTCAATGCTTTTTACCGCCATGCCGGCCGCATAGGCGGTGGACCAGGCGATCTGCAAATTGAAGCCGCCAGTATAGGCATCGCAGTCAATAATTTCACCGGCAAAGTACAATCCGGGCACCCGTTTTGACTCCATTGTCTTGGGGTCAATCTCCGAAACCTTAATGCCGCCGGAGGTAATGATTGCCTCCGCAACCGGTCGTTTTCCAACAATCTCCACCGGGAATGCCTTCATTAGTGTAATGAGCGCACGACGCTGTTCTTTCTTCAGAGAGTTTGCCTGCAGATCTGCAGGGATTTCCGCTTTCCGGAGAATAACCGGGATCATGGACCGGGGCAGAATATCTGTCAAAGCATTTTCCATGGTGCGGTTTTTATACATACTCAAATCCCGAAGCAACCGATCGTTCAGCTTACCTTCGTCCAGCGCCGGCTTTAAATCGATCAGCAGATAACAGCCTTCCCCTTTCATGTGGGCGCTTGCGCTTAAAGCAGTAGGACCGGACACACCAAAATGGGTAAATAACAGTTCGCCAAAATCCTTATATAACAGCTTACCCTTTTCATTACAAAGCTTTACACCCACATTTCGCAGACTTAGTCCTTGCATATCCTGACAATCAGTACCCTTTGTCTCCAAGGGTACAAGGGAGCCTTCCGGTGTTACAATGGTATGTCCCAACTGCTCCGCCATTACAAAACCATCACCGGTTGATCCAGTAGCGGGATAGGACACACCACCGGTTGCCAGTATCACCCAGCCGGCTTCGTAGCTTGTCTTATCTGTCTTCACACCAGTAACACGTTCGCCGTCTGTCAATATTCTTCTTACTCGCTCCGTGCGGACGGTTACGCCGGCTTTCTGCATTTGCTCTCGCAAACAATCCAGCACCGATGCAGACCGATCACTGGTTGGAAACACCCGGTTGCCCCGTTCTGTTTTTAAAGGACATCCATTTTTTTCAAGAAAATCCATCATCATTGCCGGTGTAAAATTATCCAATGCACTGTAGAGAAATCGCCCGTTTCGCGGAATGTTCTGTAAAACCTCAGAGGACGAACAGTTGTTTGTAACATTACACCGGCCCTTGCCGGTAATCAGTAGTTTCTTGCCCAACCGGTCATTGGCCTCCAGCAGTAGAACGCGGCTGCCGTTGCTTGCTGCAATTATAGCAGCAAACATCCCCGCAGGCCCTCCGCCTACAACAACACCGTCATACATCATATATCCGTTTCCCGCCTGTCGTAAACATTATATTCTTCCCAAATACGCTCCAATTTATTGAAGTTTTTTTCCAAAATTTCACCCCGGCTGGCAGCCAGCGCAACCAGCAAGGAATTCACCAAGCTAAGGGGCGCAACCAAAGAATCAACCATAGAAACCATATCACTTTTTGCCACCAACACATGGTCGCTGTTTTGCGCCAGCGGGGACATGTGGCTGTTAGTCAAACCCACTACAGTAGCACCCACGCTACGGCAATATTGCACACCCTTAACCGTTGCTGTGGAATATCTGGGAAAACTAAATGCAATTACCACATCATCTGCCCGAACATTTACAAGCTTCTCAAACATTTCACTGCCGCCCGAGGTTGTAACAATATTTACATTATCAAACATGTAGTTCAGATAATACCCCATAAACCCAGCTAGAGCAGATGCAGAACGCACACCGATTAAATAGATTTGTTTTGCTTGCAATATGGCACACACCGCACTGCGAAAACTCTCACGGCTGAGCGTTTCATTTGTCTGCCGCAGTTTTTCCATATCCCCATGCAAAACCATAGAAACAATATCCTGATCGCCCATGCGATCGTTTGTAACGCCCATTCGTTGCACAGATGTCAGGCGGTTGAGCACCATTTCCTGCATAGCCTTCTGCATGCTTGGATAACCGTCGTAACCAAGCTCCGTAGCAAAACGAACAACGGTAGATTCCGAAACATCTGCAATCTTGCCCAGCTTGCTGGCAGTCATGAACGCCGCCTTATCGTAATACTCCGTAATATAAGCCGCTATTCTGCGCTGACCCTTGGAAAACTCCGGTGCTTTTGTTTTTAACAAAGTCAGAATATCTTCTTGCATAACGACCTCCAAAAGCATTTGTATCGTCCAATTTATCATAACAAATACACCTGTCATTTGCAAGCAAAAGACAGGTGTATTGCAAAATTAATTTTTAAGGTTTTCTACTTCCCGATCTGTTAGGTAACGCCACCTTCCTCTAGGAAGGTCCCCCAAGCAAAGGCTACCCTCCCGAACCCGAACCAAGCGGCAAACCTCCATACCTGCCAGCGCACACATTTTACGAACCTGCCGGTTGCGGCCCTCATGGATCACTACCTCCAGCTTTGCCTTACCACCTTGCCCATCCGGCATTTGCAACGCGAAAACATCAGGCTTTTTTATAGTGTAGCCGTCAATGGTAACAGCCTCTTGCAATTTAGAAAGTGCCTCCTGAGAAAAACCTCTAACGATCACATGGTAGGCTTTTTCCACTTCATGCTTTGGGTGCATCAGCCGGTTGGCAAACTCTCCGTCATTGGTAAAGAGCAGTAACCCCTCCGAATCCATATCTAGTCGTCCAACCGGATAAACCCGGACGCCACAATCTGAAACAAGCTGTGATACATCATTTCGACCTTTTTCGTCTGACAGGGTTGTAACATATCCTCTGGGCTTATGGAGCATTATGTACACAGTCTTACTACTGGACGGAAGGGGTTTTCCGTCCAGTAAAATTGTATCTACATCCGGATCTGCCTGATCTCCCAAGCGGCAAACCTGCCCGTTACAAGTAACTCTTCCTGAAAGGATCCATTCTTCCGCCCTTCTGCGGGATGCCAGTCCT
>JAZRNS010000107.1:0-6979 GCA_045648245.1 Faecousia sp.
TTAGGCAAAGGAATATCCCCTTTTTATATTTTAGTTGACGGCGACAGGCAGGATAAATCTTACGGCTTAGGTCGGGTTGGTTTTCCCCGCACAGAACCTGCCGTTGCCGCACAGGCCGTTTCCGTTTAATCCGTCCGTATAAGTGTTACCAACATATATACCCGATTGCCACTTAGTCCGTACTGTAATCCCCTGTCTGCCCCGCTAAGACAGCCTAGGTGTTTTCCACCACAGAATGTTCCGGCTCTTAGCCTCTTTTGCAAGCATGATTTCCAGAGGCAATATCAGCCGCTGTTATGGCCACTAACAAGCAACTGCATGCTCCTCTTTCCCAACATGATCACTCAAGGCAGGCTACACTGCACGCAGCACACGATTCTGTGCACCGCCTTGCAGGTTCTTACCAGGCTCGTACGCGAAGCGGCTTCCAACCGATGGAGTTCTCAACTTCGTCGCACAATACCAGGTCTCCACGGAAACTGGGTCGTATGCCCCATGCCATTGGAGCGCGCCCGGGATCCTTAACCCCCAGCACCCACCCTAAACTGGGCGTAAAAAGCAAGCACCAGGGACTTCATCGATGTGCCCTTCATAGGATTTTTAGGCCCTACCTGGGAACCGGTCATTCCGACTAGGATACTGCACCGTCAAAATGTATAATATCACAGAATTATTGAATATACAAGTATAATTTCATTATATTGTATAAATTTCCATTATGGACTTTCCTTGGTTAGAAACCACTGTTCCACAATGTCGCTGTGGGTAACAACAAGCTGAATATCCTCAAGTTCCTCTTTCGAAAAAAAGCGCAGTTGTTTGGACTCCTTGCTGATCCGCATTTGCGGCCGCTCCTGCAGTTCTAACCAATAGGCAACAATCACCATTTTCCAAACACTGCCATCTTGATAGGCAGCAATGCGGTTGCCATCATATACAGCCAGTTTCCGGAACTTATCCTTTGGTATTCTTAAACCCAATTCTTCCCATATTTCCCGGGTTATTGCATCTAGGGTTGTTTCTTTTCTTTTTACACCGCCCCCAACTAAGCCCCACAGGTCGCAATCTGAACGCTTTTCCAGTAAAATTTTCCCGTTCCAAACAATCAACGCATTTGCGCCTAACCTCGTCCGCTGTGTTGTTTTAGGTGGATTGGGGTGATCCCGATAAAATGTAACAATAGACATATATCTGCCTCCCTTTTTTATGATTATACAGTATCCACCCATTATTTTCTACCTTAAAATTCCTCCGGCACAGGCTTGGTTACGCCGGTTCTGCGAGCTTTATCCAAGCCGCCGGTCATGTGCTTCCCAGGCTCTTGTGCAAATTTAGCCCGCCGAATAATATCCTCGCCGAATTTATCCCGCAACTGATCTACCGTTTCATCCAATCGCAGCTTGCGTTCATATTGCGCTGGAGACACGCCGGAGAAAAGATCATACTGTTGATATGGTTCTGCGGAAAGCTGGGTTACCTGTACTCCCAGCTGCCGTAGCGGTGTTTTTCCGTCCCACGCCTGATCAAAAATTTGACAAGCAGCCTTAAACAGCTCTGCTGTAATATTGGTTGCGCCATGAAGCTTTTGTTGATGGGAAAACTGCTCAAATTCATTTGTACGCAAATGGATTGCTACACAGCTTCCGCTTTTCCCGTCTTTGCGCATACGCATAGCCACCGTTTCGCACAAGCTCAGCAGCACCTGATGCGCCTGTGTCCGTGTCTGCACATCCTTCGCAGTAGTAACAGAATTACCATAACCTTTGTTTTCTGCAGGTTCCGGAACCACCAAATCCGCATTTCGGCCATTTGCGTAGTGC
Source organism: Faecousia sp. (assembly GCA_045648245.1). Lineage (GTDB taxonomy): Bacteria > Bacillota > Clostridia > Oscillospirales > Oscillospiraceae > Faecousia. Next base: position 1,821 of record JAZRNS010000107.1, read on the forward strand.
CAAATCGTTTGTCCGTACTTCCCCAGTTTCCGTTTCAGCACAGCCTCCGGTGTACCTGCCAAATCTCCAATTGTATAAATTCCCATTTTTTTCAGTTTCTTTTCTGTGGCCGCGCCTACTAAAAACAACTCCCGTACCGGCAGCGGCCAAAACTTTTCTGCCATTTCCTCCGGGAATAAGGTATGCACCTTATTGGGCTTTTCAAAATCTCCTGCCATTTTCGCTAAAATCTTATTGTTGGAGATTCCAATATTAACTGTAAATCCAAGTTCGTCCCAAATCCGCTGGCGCATCTTTTCTGCTGCCAATCTGGGCTCTCCGTAAAGGCGCTGTGTTCCGGTCATATCCACCCACGCCTCGTCAATGGAATACTGCTCCACACTGGGACTAAACTGCCGCAGCATTTGAACAAAATGACGGGATGCTTCTACATAAAGTCCATAGTCCGGTTCAACTACCACCAATTCCGGACATTTTTCCAGCGCCTTAAACAGAGGTTCGCCGGTTTGTATGCCATACTTTTTTGCCGGGGTGCTTTTTGCCAGAATAATGCTATGCCTGGACGCTTTATCCCCTGCAACCACAGAAGGGATTTGACGCAAATCCGTCTCCTCGCCCAACACTTTTACCTGATACGCCGCAGTCCATGACAAGAATGCACTGTTGGCATCCACATGAAATATCACCCTATCTGACATATCAATACACCTTTCTCAACAGACACCAATTATGGCTGCGAATCGTATATTTCAGTTCAAACAATGCTTTTTTTCCTAAAACCGTTGCTCTGCACAAAAAGATATGGGCTTCAATCCCCACATACTGCACCTGCCGAGTGCTGATTACTTCATCAATATCCACTCTGAGAAGTTGATGCTTTTCATCCTCCATACGAAATCGCAATGGCTGTATATCGCCGTTTGCGCTGTATGCACAAATCACATCCACCGGACACGCCCGCTGTTCCATTGCGATTCCTCCTTTTTGTTTTATTATAGTACATTTGTTCGATTTAATCAAGTGGAATTTTCCGGTTGTCTCAGCGGTATTCCTTTGGTATAATGTAAAAAAAGGAGGGATCGTATGCTAAAATTCCCTTGTTTGGTACTAGACCATGATGACACCGTAGTCCAAAGCGAAACAACCTTGAACTATCCTTATTTCTGCTATATACTCAACCAGTTCCGTCCCGGACAGACCATAACGCTGGAGGAATATCTATGCGGCTGTTTTCATCCGGGCTTTGCAGGTATGTGCCGGGAAAAATACCAATTCACCGATCAGGAACTATTGGAAGAATATACGGGCTGGAAAGAATATGTTCGTGCCAATATCCCTGCTGCCTATCCCGGTATTGGAGAAATAATCCGCAAGCAAAAGGAAGCCGGCGGTTTGCTATGTGTGGTGTCCCATTCCAGTGAAGAAACAATCCAGCGGGATTATCTGAAGCATTTTGGGATCCTTCCGGATGCCATTTATGGCTGGGATTATCCGGAACACCAACGAAAGCCCAGCACTTATCCGCTGAAAGATATCATGAAAAAATACTGTCTCGATCCTAGCCAAATTTTAGTGGTTGATGATTTGAAACCGGCATGGGAAATGGCCCGCAATGCCGGCGTGTCCATAGGCTTTGCCGCTTGGAGCAAGCAATCGGTTCCGCAAATTCTTCAAGAAATGACAAAACTGTGTGATTATCGCTTTGATTCACCGAAAAAATTAGAGGAATTCTTGTTTAATTGACTTGACAATTATGGTATAATACCTCGTGGATATGAAGGAGGTGCGTAATCTGGAACGAGAAAGCATTAAGGTTATGGCTACCAACCGGGAAGCCCGACACGAATATTTTATTGAAGAAGAATATGAAGCCGGAATCGAATTGTGCGGCACAGAGGTTAAATCCATCCGCAAGGGTACTCTAAACCTGAAGGATGCCTGGTGTGGCATTAAAAACGGCGAGTTGTTGATCAACCAGATGCACATCTCCCCTTACGACCACGGCAACATCTTTAACCGAGATCCACGCAGACCTCGTAGACTGCTTATGCATAAGCGGGAAATCATGCGCTTGTTTGGAAGTGTAAAGCAAGACGGCTATTCCCTGATTCCCCTTTCTGTATATTTCAAAGGGAGTCGCGTAAAGGTTAAGGTCGGTCTGTGCAAGGGCAAAAAACTGTACGACAAAAGACAATCTGCGGCTGAACGGGACGCCAAGCGTCAAATTGACCGCGCAATGAAGGAGAGAAATTAATATGGCAAATCCCACATTTAAAATTACTATGGAGAACGGCGGCGTTATTGAAGGTGAACTCTACCCTGAAATTGCTCCCCAGAGTGTGTATAACTTCATCGACCTGGCAAATCATAATTACTACGACGGTTTGATCTTCCATCGTGTTATCCCCGGCTTTATGATTCAGGGAGGATGCCCTGACGGCACAGGCATGGGTGGTCCCGGCTACTGTATTAAGGGTGAATTCTTCTTTAACGGCATTAAGAATGACCTGCGCCATAAGCGCGGTGTTCTGTCTATGGCTCGTTCTTCCAGCCCTAATAGTGCCGGCAGCCAATTCTTCATTATGCATCAAGACGCAAGACATCTGGACGGACAGTATGCTGCATTCGGCAAGGTTACCGCCGGTATGGAAGTAGTTGATGAGATCGCAAAAACACAGACTGACGGCAGCGACCGCCCTTTGAACGATCAAAAGATCGCGTCTATCACTGTGGACATCCATGGTGAAAATTATCCCGAGCCTAACAAGCTCCCTGATCCCTACGGCAGATTCTAATTAACGAATGTGGGGTGTCTCCACACCCCACCACTTATTCCCACTTCGCTATTACTTCATCCTTTTGTACACGGGGGTGTACTGGTTTCGACGGGGGTAGTGAGGCTGGATAAGCGGGCCGTGGCGCCTAACCACGATAAAATGGGTAACTTCTAAAATTAACTGACAACAATACTGTTGCTCTGGCTGCCTAATTAGGCGCCCATCCGCCCCGGAAGGTCCACGAGCCGGGCTCGGGTGTGATCGAAGTGGAGACCGTGCGTGCACAAAGCTTTGCGTGCACCACGCATAATGAAGCTACCAAGCTGTGCAGTGTGTTTGTTCACGGCACAGTAAGGGAATGTAAATAACAAACTGCGCCCGGAGAAAGTCCTTCCAAATTGCTTTCGGACAGGGGTTCGATTCCCCTCACCTCCACCATATAAAAAGACCGCCTTAGGGCGGTCTTTTTATATGGTGGAGGTGAGGAATTGGAATCGAATAATATAAATCACAACAGTCCAGTGGACTGTTGGTTGCGACGGCTCGACGGAGCAACACCTTTATTTTTGCCAGTGCAAAAATGCAAACGATTCCCCTCACCTTCCGCCGCCTTGGGCGGTCTTTTTATATGGTGGAGGTGAGGAATTGGAATCGAATGATGTAAATCACAACAGTCCGGTGGGCTGTTGCTTATTCCATTACTGCTTTTAACAAACGAAAGTGATTCCTCTCACTTTCCAATATCCCTTCTTTGCGCAATTGGCTAATCTGCGCAGACAGACCACTGCGGTCCACCTCCAAATAATCTGCCAGCGCCTGTCTGTCAAAAGGAATGGAAAAGCTATTGCTGTTTTGCAGCTTTGCCTGATAGGCTAAATAAGACAGAAGTTTTTGTCGTGTGGTCCGCTTAGCGATAATCTCAATTTTTTGGTGCAGCATTAAGCTTTTATTTGCGACCATGCGCAATAAGTTAAAAATCATCTGATTATGGAATGTACAGGCATTGGAACAACATGATGCGATACGGCGACTGTCTAACATCAGCACACTACCATCCTGATCCGCAACCACACTAACCGGTAACGCCTGCGCATAAGAAAATGCGTATGCCTCCCCAAAAATACCCGATTCGCCGATATGACTTAATACACTACGGTTGCCATAGTAATCCTCCCGCAGGATTTGCACAGATCCCGAAAGTACTACACCGATGGATGTTGCAGCATCACCTTCCCGCAAAAGTGCCTGGCCTTTCTTCATTTCCAGCACGTTTGCTCCCAGGCACCCAAGCATTCCCCCAAAATCAGACGGCGAAATGCTGTCAAACAGCGGGCAATTTTGAATTGCAGAATAAAATTGTTTCATTTCTTCTCCTTTTGTTGAAATTTCAACATACTAACTAGGATCAGTATAGTATAATAAGGCCACAAAGTCAAGGAGGTGCTGTATATGATTATTGGAGGATGTCAAGGAAAACCCAAAACACCGACCATTCATGAAAAGGTTTGTCCCAAATGTGGGAATATTATTGAACTGTTTTCTATCGACACACAAATGGCCTGCGACAAATGTGGCTTTGTTGCCTATAATGATACGCTCAGTTGTGTTCAATGGTGTCAATATGCAAAGCAGTGTGTCGGTGAAGAAATGTATGCTCATATGATGGAGGTTTTGGAATCTCAAAAGAAACGTAAGGAGGGTGTGGCATGATCAGAAAAATTATCACCATTGATGAAGAAAAATGTAACGGTTGCGGTTTATGTGCTGCAGCATGCCACGAAGGAGCGATCGGCATCGTAGGCGGCAAAGCAAAGCTCTTGCGAGAGGATTACTGCGACGGACTGGGAGACTGTCTGCCCGCCTGCCCCACAAACGCAATTTCCTTTGAAATGCGGGAAGCCCCCGCTTATAATGAAGAAGCAGTTAAGCAGGCTAAGAAAAAATCTGTTCCCCTTGCCCCAACTGCAGAAAACTGTCTGGACAACTGGCCTGTTCAAATCAAGCTTGCGCCGGTACAGGCTCCCTATTTTGACGGATCCGATCTATTGATCGCCGCAGATTGTTGTGCATATGCGTATGCGAATATACACACAGACTTCATTGCAGGTCGTGTTACCCTGATTGGTTGCCCCAAGCTTGATGCTGTAGACTATTCCCAAAAGCTTTCTGCAATCCTTGCAGAAAACGACATCAGAAGTATTACCGTATTGCGTATGATCGTCCCATGTTGCGGTGGTATTGAATATGCAGTAAAAACCGCAGTGCAAGACAGCAATAAACTCTTGCCGATTCGGGTTGTAACCATCACACCAAACGGGAAAATCGTTTAAATAATGATATACCCTGAAGGAAATGGCGGCACACTATAGTGATAAAACGGTT
>JAZRNS010000108.1:0-13629 GCA_045648245.1 Faecousia sp.
GCCCGGATCGTTCCCTATCAGAACATCTCCTTGGATCCTTCTGCTATGGTGTTCCACTACGGTCAGGAAATGTTTGAAGGTCTGAAGGCTTACAAGAATCCCGACGGCAATGTGTATCTGTTCCGTCCGGACATGAACGCAAAGCGCACCAACGCAACCAACGACCGTTTGGTAATTCCCCAGCTGCCTGTAGAGGACTTTGTGCAGGCAGTGAGTGCGGTCGTGGATGTGGATCGGGATTGGATCCCCACCGAGCCGGGAACTTCCTTGTATATCCGTCCTTTCATCATCGCAACCGACGAGTTTTTGGGTGTTGCGCCCTCCAAGACCTATCTGTTCATGGTGATTCTGTCCCCCAGCGGTGCATACTACGAAAGCGGTTTGGCACCGGTTGGCATTTGGATCGAAGACGAGTATGTGCGCGCAGTCCGCGGTGGCATTGGCTTTGCCAAGACCGGCGGTAACTACGCAGCCAGCCTGATCGCCCAGAAGAAAGCCCACGATGCGGGCTTCTCTCAGGTTCTGTGGTTGGACGGCGTAGAGCGCAAGTATATTGAAGAAGTTGGCGCAATGAACATCTTCTTTAAAATTGCCGGCAAGGTGGTTACCCCTGCCCTCAGTGGCTCTATCCTGCCCGGTATCACCCGTGATTCCACCATCCAGCTGTGTAAGGACTGGGGTTACGAGGTAGAAGAGAGAAAGATCTCTGCAGAGGAATTGCTGCAGGCACAGAACGCCGGCACTCTGGAAGAGGTTTGGGGCACCGGCACAGCTGCGGTCATTTCTCCCGTTGGCAAGCTGCGCTATCAGGATACGGTTATGACCATTGGAAACGGCCAGACCGGTCCGCTAAGCATGAAGCTCTATGAGACCATCACCGGTATCCAAACCGGCAAGCTGGAAGATCCCAAGGGCTGGCGCATCAAGGTGGAAAAGAACTAAGCAAAGATAGATAAAAACTGGGTGTGTCTTTAACACACCCAGTTTTAAGGGACAACGCGTTATGAAAATTATCGACTTTCACACTCATGTATACCCGGATTTCATTGCCCCCAAGGCGGCAGGCAGTATTCGGGAATTTTATGGATTGGGCAAACGGAATATGAATGGCACCGTGGAAATGCTGCTGAAAAAAGGCGAAAAGGCCGGCATTTCCCAGTATGTGATCCTGCCGGTGGCGATTCACCCGGAGCGAACACGGCATATTAACGAGTTTATACTGGAAACCGTGGCAAAAGAGCCAAAATTCATCGGCTTTGGCACGGTCCATGCAGGTACGGAAAACCTGCTGGAGGAAGTGGATTTCATTGCCCAAAAGGGTTTGAAGGGCATTAAAATGCATCCGGACTCTCAGGTGTTTAATATTGACCATGAAAACCTGCTGCCTATGTATGACTACATTCAGGGAAAAATGCCTTTGGTGTTGCATATGGGCGATCCCCGCTACAACTATTCCCACCCTGCCCGGTTGAAGCGGATTTTAGAAATGTTCCCAAAGCTGCAGGTGATCGCTGCCCACTTTGGCGGCTACAGCATGTATGAAGAAGCTTACCAGATTCTCAAAAGAACCAACTGCTTCTTTGATGTATCCAGCTCCCTTATGTTTATGAAAAAGGGCGTGGCAGAACACTATATCAACCGTTGCGGCGCAGAGCGCTTTGTCTACGGAAGCGATTACCCCATGTGGAATCCGGTGCAGGAAAAACGGCGGTTTATGCGCTTGAAGCTGACGGACGAGCAATTCGAGCAGATCGCCCACAAAACCGCGGAGCATATTTTAGGATTGAAATAAAAAAGTGGTTCTAAGGATACTTAGAACCACTTTCTTCTTATGGAAATAATCTTTCGGTGGTGGATGTAGGGGCGCACATTGTGCGCCCGCGGGCGATCAATGATCGCCCCTACAAGTGCTATCAATCATTTTTTGTGTTTTGCAACAGACCCTTTTTGTTAGTTGTCTACTTCTTTTTCCCGATGGAGAATATCACCGTTTTCTACGCTGATATGGTAATCATAGTCGAATCCACCATGCTCAAAGGAGATCTCATACACCCAAACACCCCGTTCCAGATCCTGTTCGATCTCATAATCCCGAATCTCTGCCTCCGGCACACCTGCGTCTTTCAGCGCCATAGCCTTGGCTTCCAATTCCGTTATGCCGTTTACGGCTGCACTCTGGGTGGTTTCCATTTGTTGAGGGTTGGTTGGCGCACAAGCAGCCACCGTGATGGCGAAAACAAGAACAAGCAGCATCGTCAGCCATTTTTTCATGTTTCCCGCCTCCTTTTGGGAAAATTGTATAGGGTTTTACTTAAAATATCTCTCCAGCAGGCCCTTCAGTGCCTTGCCGTGTCTTGCCTCATCTCTTGCCATTTCATGAACAGTATCGTGAATGGCATCCAGGCCGTTCTTCTTTGCGCAGATGGCAAGGTCGGTCTTGCCCTGGGTTGCGCCAAACTCGCAGTCCACACGCCATGCCAGGTTCTTTTTGGTGGAAGCAGTCATGTTGGGCTCCAAAGCGCTGCCCAGCAGTTCTGCAAACTTTGCAGCATGCTCTGCTCCTTCCCAAGCTGCCTTCTCCCAGTACAGACCGATCTCGGGATAGCCCTCACGATGTGCAATGCGGGCCATACACAGATACATGCCCACCTCGCTGCATTCGCCGTTGAAGTTAGCCATCAACTGCTCAAAGATATAAGCCTTGTCTGCCTCGGAAATGTCAGGGTTATTCTTCACTGCAGTTTCATAAACACCAAATTCATGCTCAGCAGCCAGCTTCATATCGCCCTGCTGCTCCACAAACTTGGAAGCAGGAACCTTACAAACGGGGCACTTAAAATCAGCATCCAGAGATTCTGCGGTATGCACATAGCCGCAAACAGAACAAACAAACTTTTTCATAGTATATCCTCCAATAATTTTATTATGCATTTTCTTCTTCAAACAGGTCGGGGCCTACGCCACACAAAGGGCATTCGTAATCTTCGGGAAGTTCCTCCCCTTCGTAAACGAAACCGCATACGGTACATACAAACTTTTTCATACTGTTTCACCACCTTTTCTGTTGGTAATGCAGGATTGACAATATCCTGTGAAGCTTAATTGACAATTATTCACACGGCCGCCGCTGCAGCCTTCTGCTACGGTGCGCAACGATTCCGGCACATCCATATCAAACAAGTCAATGACGCTGTCGCAGTCTTCGCAAATAAAATGCACATGGGGCTGGGTATTTCCATCAAAACGCTCCACGCCGTTGACTGTGGCCACACTGCTGACCAGCCCCTGCTTTTTGAACAGGCTCAGGTTGCGGTACACCGTTCCCAAAGAAAGATCCGGAATCTCCGGCTTCAAACCGGCAAAGACCATTTCCGCCGAGGGGTGGGCTTTTGTACTGCGCAGATACGCTAAAATTGCGTTTCGTTTTCGAAATTGCTTTGTAGCCGCTTCCATTGCAACACCCCCTATTTGCGAATGATTATTATTTATATCTAGAATATAGCACACCCTTCTCTCCTTGTCAATAGGGAATGAAAAATTTTTTACATTATATTTTCTGAAAAAGTTATTGACCTGAGTGGATTTTTCGGTTATAATGCATTAGCCTGACTAAATATGGTCAGTTATTATGTGTTGCTGCGGCCAAATGGCTGTCGAGCATAAGTGATTTGACAGGAGGTGTACTAAAATATGAAGCGTACCTATCAGCCTAGCAAGCGTCATCGTTCCAAGGTTCACGGTTTCCGTCAGAGAATGGCTACTTCCAACGGCCGCAAGGTTCTTGCCCGCCGCCGTGCCAAGGGTCGTAAGATCCTGTCTGCCTGAGCGTAATTTCAGGAAAGCTGAATTGACAGCATTTTGATCGCTCACAGCGAAACGGGAGTCCACGCGGGGCGTATTTCGCCCCGCTTCCGTTTTATATGGGGGACACACCCTTAAAATACCTTGCCGGCAGAGCAGTCCACCTTTTCGCCTGTTCCTTCGTCTTGCCTGCTCGACAATCTATTTTTTCGGGCGTATCTGTGGGGTCAATTTTTGATCGTTTGTTCTTAAGTAATATATTATAATGTATATATTTAAGATATTACCCCGTTTCCATGAGTGTATTTGGGAGAAATTTTTATGAAATACTCCAGCGCATTAAAGTTAAATCATATTTTCCGGCGGCTTTACGCCACCTCCGGACACGCCAACAGCTATTTGGTTTTGTATGCAAAGCCCAACCGCACCGCCACCAATCGGGTGGGGATCACCGCGGGCAAAAAGCTGGGGCATGCGGTGGTGCGCAATCGGATTCGCCGCCGCCTGCGGGAGGTCTACCGGCTGAACGAAAGCCGTTTTGCTCCCGGATGGGACATTGTTGTGGTCGCCAGAAGCCGCTGCATTCATGCCAGTTTCTCCGATCTGACCCGCTCTTACCTGTCCCTGGCGGAAAAGGCCGGTATTTTGATTCAGGAGGAAGTATGAAAAAGCTGCTTCTGAAAATAATCTCTTTTTATAAGCGCGCCATTTCTCCCTATGCCCCTGCAAGCTGTCGGTTTACGCCCACCTGTTCCGCTTACGCACACGAAGCCATCTGTAAATACGGTGCCGGAAAGGGTTCCTGGCTGGCAGTCAAGCGCATTTGCCGCTGCCACCCATTCTATAAAGGCAACCCCTACGACCCCGTACCGTAAACGATTGGAGGAATTCAAATGATCCTAGCCGGAATTTCGGACATCATCCGCGTTCCCTTTGGATACCTGATGTCCTTCCTGTACCAGCTGACCAACAACTACGGCGTTGCCCTGATTTTGTTCGGTTTTCTGGTTAAGGTAATCCTGCTGCCTGCCACCGCAAAGGCAAAGCGCAGCACCATGAAAATGTCCCGTTTAAGCCCTCGTTTGAAGGCAATTCAGGAAAAGTACGCAAACGACCAGCAAAAGCAAAGTCAGGCCATTCAGGCTCTTTACAAAGAAGAAGGAGTTTCCATGACCGGCGGTTGCCTGTGGAGCCTCGTTCCGCTGTTATTGATGTTCCCGTTGTATGCGGTCGTCCGTCAGCCCATTACCTATATGCTCCATGAGTCTGTGGAAGTGGCAGATCAGATCGTCGCCATTGTTAAGGAGCTGGCTCCTGCTGCTTTCTCCGGCAACCAGTACTACGATCAAATGGTCGCTGCGCCCCTGATCCCCCAGTTTGCCGAGCAGATCAAGGCAGTCCTGCCCGAACTGAGCGCAACCACCCTGGAGGGCATCAACTTTAGTTTCCTGGGTATTGACCTTGGCGCCACCCCCACTTTTAACATCTTTAAGTGGGAAGCCTACACCTGGCCCCTCATCGGCGCATTCCTGCTGCCGCTGATCTCTGCCGGTACACAGGTCGTCAGCATGCTCATTTCTCAGAAAATGAACAACTCGCTAGTTACTGACGAGCGGGGTTTGCATGATGCAGAAACTGCCAAAACCTCTCAGGCAAACCAGCAGTCCAAGACTATGATGTTCACCATGCCCCTGATGTCCCTGTGGATCGGCTTTACCATTCCTTCCGCACTGAGTCTGTACTGGATCGTTCAGGGTGTCTCCTCCACCATCGTGGATGTGTTCCTGACCAAGAAGTACCGCACCATTTACGACACAGAGGATGCCCAGCGTTTGGCAAAGGCACTCGCGGCAGAAGCAGCCGAAGAGGAAAAGGAACGCATCCGTGCTGAAAAGCGGGCTGCAAATCCCGCCGGCATCACCGAAAACACCAGCAAAAAGAAGCTCCAGCAGATCAAGCAGCGGGAGCAGGAGGCAGCCAAGCGGGAAGCCGCTAAGGAATATGCCGCCAAAAAAGGAAATATTACCGAAGAGGAATCTGTGCCTGACGCCCTGTCCGGTGATCCCAGCCGCCCCTTCTGCAAGGGCCGCGCTTACGATCCCAACCGTTATGCGTCCGGTAACAGGGAGGAAGAAAAATAATGGAAAAAATGATCGTTACCACAGGTAAGACCATCGATCTGGCGATCGAGGCAGCCCTGACTCAGCTGGGTCTTGACCGGGACAGTGTTTCCGTTCAGGTTCTGGCACAAGCCAAGTCCGGTTTCCTGGGCATTGGCGCACAACCTGCAAAGGTGCAGGTTACTTACGAAGTACCCGATCCCACGCCCAAGAGCGCTCTGGGCTCTGCTTCCCGCTCCAAGCCCAAGGCTGCAAAGCCTGCGGCAAAACCCGAAGCACCCAAAGCCGAGCCTAAGGCTGAAAAGCCTGCAGCACCCAAGGCTGAGCCTAAGGCTGAAAAACCTGCTCCCCAAATCGTTCGGGAGCCTCGGAACTATGTTCCCGCCCAGCCCGGTTCTGTAGAGGAGAAGATCGAGACCTTTATTAAGGGTCTGCTGGAGCACATGGGTTCTACCGCTGTGCCCCAGGCATACAAGGAAGACGACAACACCTATCTGGTTGATCTGGTAGGCAAGGATCTGGGCTTCCTGATCGGTCGTCGGGGCGACACCCTGGATGCCATCCAGCATTTGGCTAACTACTCTATCAACCGCAGCATTGACGGCCATGTGCGCATCAATGTGGATGCAGAGGACTACCGCCTGAAGCGGGAGGATTCCCTGCGGCGCTATGCCGCAAAGAAGGCACAGCAGGTTTTGAAGGCACACCGCCGCACCACGCTGGAGCCCATGAATGCTTACGAGCGCCATGTGATCCACTCTGCCCTGCAGGATACCGACCGTATCACCACCTACTCTGTTGGCACCGAGCCCAACCGCCGGGTTGTCATCGAATATGTCAGATAATAGAAAGCGCATGTTGCAAGCCGCAACATGCGCTTTTATGTTATCTTACAAAGGATACGCTCAGGGTTGTGCTCCAATCCTCGCCGGGGACAAGGATCGCTGCAGCGGTCTTGTCCTCCCACTTGTTTGTTTTCGCACAATCCAAAGGATAATGAATGGTATTCCATGGCTCCATACACACATAACGGGGTCTCATATGCTCCTTGCTCCACAAAACCACAAAGGGGAAATTGCGAATCCCACAAACCACACCTCTGCCGCTGTCCTTTTCGTAAAGGCCGATGGTCTTGGAGCGCAGGGCGGTCATTACATAGCCGCCGTCGGCAAACACTTCTTCGTTCACCGGAACGCTGTAAATATTCTGTCCCAAATCATAGCCGAAGGTACCGCCACCCAAACAAATGGGACTCTCCAAGCTATCGAACCGGATCTCATAATCCTCTGCCGTATGCTGGGCATCAAAGGGCAGGGCAAAGGCAGGATGGTAGCCGATACCAAAGGAAATATTGTCCGTGTCGGTATTTTCCACCGTTAGTGTATGGTGAACGGTATCTCCCTCCAGGGTAAAGGTAGATACCAGCCGGAAGCTATAGGGCCACAAGGCACGGGTCTTCTCATCATCCCGCAGCTCCAAAATAAGGCAGGTGTCGCTGTGGCTTACCAAGGTATGCTCTATGGTGCGGTCGAAGCCATGGGATTCACAGTTTTCTGCCACCTGCCCTCTTGCCTCCAGCAGGCCGTCCTTAATGCATCCGCAGAAGGGGAACAAAATAGGGGCATGCAGGCCCCAAATTTCCGGGTCGCCGCACCAAATATGCTCTACACCGTCTTCCTTGCGAACAATGCTCTTATATTGACCGCCACGGGTTGTAACAGTAACCTTTAAAAATTCATTTTCCAGAACAAATTCCATGCGCTTCTCTCCCTCTTACAACGCCCAGGTCTTCACAGCGAAATAGCCCAGCACCACCACGCCCAAAGCAATGCGGTAGATACCGAACACGCTGAAGCTGTGCTTCCGCACATATTCCATCAGGCCTTTGATGACCAAAATACTCACCGCAAAAGACACCACGCAGCCAATTGCCAGCACGCCCAGCTCTGTACCGGTTGCATCTGCACCGGAGAGCATGAATTTCAAAAGCTTCAATGCGCTGGCGCCCAGCATGGTGGGAATTGCCAGGAAGAAGGAGAACTCTGCACCGGCACCTCTGCCAACGCCCAGTAAAATCGCGCCCAAAATGGTAGAGCCGGAGCGGGAAGTGCCGGGAATCAGGCTCAGGCATTGGAAGCAGCCGATCAAAATAGCGGTGCGGTAGTCAATTCCGTAGACATTTTCCACCTTCAAAGCCTTGCCCTCGTTGCGCTTTTCCACAAACAGGAAGGCAACGCCGTACAAAATCAGAGTAATGGCAACCACCACATAGTTATACAGGTGTGCATCCATCCAATCGTCCAGCAGCAAGCCGATGATCGCAGAAGGGATCACCGCCACCACGACCTTAAACCAAAGCTGCCAGGTGTCTTTCTTTTCCCTTTCGTTCTTTTTCTGGCTGAAAGGATTCAATTTGTTAAAAAACAGCACGATAACGGCAAGTATCGCACCCAACTGGATCACCACTTCAAACATTTCCATAAAAGCGGCAGAAACATCCAGCTTAATAAACTCGTCCAGCAAAATGATATGGCCGGTGGAGGAAACCGGCAGCCACTCGGTAATGCCCTCCACAATGCCAAATAAGATGGCCTTCAAAAATTCTATGATCATAAAAACATTCTCCTTTTCCAATTTCTGTTTATCAAACAGTTCAGCTATCGTATCTCCACGTCTTTGCGAGGAGCGCATGGCGCAACGTGGCAAACCGCATTTGTTACAAACACTGCAGTTAGTAAGCTTTTCATAAGGAGAACGGATTGCCACAACCAGTCTGCCGACTGGTTTCGCAATGACGTGCTTTACAAGTAACTGTTCGAAAAACAGAAATTATCTGCCTTTATAATAGCTCTGATTGGCAATAAATTCAAGAGAAACTTGTGCCATGTAAAATTTATTCCAACTCTTTACAAAAAGTTCACTCCAAAAGGCAATTTTGTATTATAATAAAGGAAAGATGAAAAAGGAGGGCGCTTTATGGCCATTTCCGTTTTGGTCGTGGAGGACGACAAGAATATCCGGGATCTTCTGCAAATGTATTTGGAAAAAGAGGGTTATGCCGTAACGGTTGCCGCTGACGGCGGGGAAGCGCTGACCAAGTTCCGGGCAATCAAGCCGGATCTGGTTCTGCTGGATGTAATGCTGCCGGTTATGGACGGCTGGGCGGTCTGCAAAAAGGTCCGCAGCGAAAGCCATACCCCGGTAATCATGCTCACAGCCAAAAGTGAACTGGAGGATAAAATCACCGGTTTGCGTGCCGGTGCAGACGATTATATTACAAAGCCCTTTGAGATGCGGGAGGTGCTGGCACGGATCGAAGCGGTGCTTCGCCGTACCAACCAGTTAGCTGCCGAGCCTGCTGCCCGCCGTTTGGCTTTTGACAATCTGATTATTGATATGGACGCCTTTGAACTGACCGTTGCGGGCAAAAAGGTAGACGCACCCCCAAAAGAAATGGAGCTTTTGTTCTACCTTGCCGCCTCTCCCAACCGGGTCTATACCCGTAACCAGCTTTTAGATGAGGTGTGGGGCTTCGACTATTTTGGCGATTCCAGAACGGTGGATGTCCATGTTAAACGCCTGCGGGAAAAGCTGGAAGGTGTTTCTGAAAAATGGTGTCTGAAAACCGTGTGGGGCGTGGGGTATAAATTCGAAGTTTTATAACTTCGAATTTAACGAAATCCACCCTTCGGGTGGGATAAATCATCTTCGATGATGAAATCCTCCCTGCGGTCGGATGAAATCGCTGCTGCGGTGGGTGGATTTCATTTCATCTGCAAAGCAGATTTCATCGGCGTCAGCCGATTTCATCCTTGCTCCAGCAAGGATTTCATTAATAAAATTCTGACACAGCAACGGGTGATCATTTAAGCTAATCTTTCATATTCTGCAGGCAAAAACTACTACAAAAACTACCGCACTACTGACATTAAAATATTGTTGTGGTGATAGTTGCGGTTAAATACGGTAGCATAGTAAAGAAAACAAGGTTAATCGAGGTTAAATTATGCTAA
Organism: Faecousia sp.; assembly: GCA_045648245.1. Taxonomy (GTDB): domain Bacteria; phylum Bacillota; class Clostridia; order Oscillospirales; family Oscillospiraceae; genus Faecousia. The sequence goes on from JAZRNS010000108.1 coordinate 9,935, forward strand.
TGATGTATGTTAATGTTCGCAGATTGCGTTATAAATTTGCCTGTGGCAAAGTAGGGCGAAGCCTTGGTCCCGCCGTGCCGCATTATCGCGCCTTGTAACGGCGGGAGTAAACCCCCGCCCTACATTATAGTCCTTTCACTCCCGCACAATAAAAACGCAAGCAGGTGATACTATGAAAACTGCCTTTAGCCGTACCTTCTATCCGGCAGCCATCCTCCTTTTGGTCATGATGCTCCTTGTGGGTGCGGCATTTCAAATGCTGGCGCGGGACTATCTTGCTGACAAGGCACTTGCCGACCTGAAGGCAGATGGCGAGCAAATTGCCCAGCTTGCCGGCGCTTACAGCACATCTTATTCCATTTCCAGCCGGGAATTTCTGATCAGTCTTTCCCTTGCAGACAGTGTATCCGGCTCCAATGCCGTGATTTGCGACACCGGCGGCCGTCTGCTTCTTTGCTCTGACGAGCCTTTGGGCTGTACCCATCAGGGCATGACCATTAGCCAGAGTTATTTACAAAAAGTGGTAGCGGAGGGCTGCGTTTCCAGCACCGACAGCATTGACGGACTGTACGACGAGACTCGCTATGTAGTCAGCCAAACCATCACCGACGCCTCCGGCCGGGTGCTGGGCGTGGTGATTTTGTCCGCCCCTGTAACCCAAACCGTAGAGACGCTCCGTAAAATCTCCAATCTTTATATCAATGCCGCCGTGCTGGCTGTTATTTTGTGTATTGTCCTGATGACCCTGCTGGTACGCCGCCACAGCACCCCTCTGCGCCAAATGGCGCAAAAAGCCAACGAGTTCGGCCACGGCAAGCTGGATGCCCGGGTACAGTTGGACGAAAGCGCCTCCTCGGAAATGCAGGATTTGGCGCTGGCATTCAACAACATGGCCTCCTCTCTGCAAAAAAGCGAATACCAGCGGCAGGAATTTGTTGCCAACATTTCTCATGAGTTAAAAACCCCCATGACCACCATTGCCGGTTTTGTGGACGGTATGCTGGACGGCACCATTCCCCCGGAAAAGCACGAGCATTATATGCGCCTTGTGTCCGCTGAAACCAAACGGCTCAGCCGACTGGTGCGCAGTATGCTAGATATTTCCCAGCTTCAGGAAGGCATGCCGGAGGAAAAGAAAAGTCGGTTCGATATGGAAGATTGTGCCGGTCAGGTACTGATCACCTTTGAAAAGCAAATTACCGACAAGAATCTCAATGTGCAGGTGGATGTGCCCGACCATCCGGTGTACACCTTCGCCAATGCCGATTCCATTACCCAGGTAGTCTATAATTTACTGGACAATGCTGTAAAATTCTGCCCGGAGGGTGGCAATTTAGGACTTTCCATTCAAGAAGGCTCCCATAAGCTTTATATTACGGTAAGCAACGACGGAAAAACCATTCCCCCGGAGGAGCTTCCTTTGGTCTTTGACCGCTTCCATAAGCTGGACAAGAGCCGCTCGGAAAACCGGGACGGCTGGGGCTTAGGCCTTTACATCGTCAAGTCCCTCATTTGCGCCCACGGGGAGGATATCTCCGTAACCAGCAAGGACGGCAAAACAGAATTTACCTTCACCCTACCACTGGTGCATTGATTCATTGTATTAAGGAGTTTTTATGAGCCAAAACCACAATTTTGAGCCTTGGCAGGACACCTACCAAACCGGTTCTACCTGCCCACCCAAAAGCCGAAAGGGACTGATCGCCTTCCTGCTGGCGCTGGTGATCTTCCTGTGCGGCATCTCCACGGCGCTGGGCCTGATGAACTTTCGCCTGTTTCGCTCCCTGCAGGAAGCAACCCCCGAAGAAGCCGCTGCCCCGGTCGCCTTTTCCCGAGGGCAGGTGGAAGCAGACGATACCTTCTTCTGCTTAGGCTTCTCCGGTCAGGAGATTCCGGAGCTTTGGTGTGTGTATCAGGATCTGCCCCACGGCATTTATATTACCGGCGTGGACCAAAACAGCGATGCCGCAAAAAAAGGCATTCTTGCAGGAGACATTCTCCTGTGTGTTGACGGACAAAGCGTAACCACCACCCAAATGCTGGAAACCCTTCTTTCTGAAAAGACCGAAGCCTCCGCCCAACTGCTTCTTCTCCGGGACGGACAGCAGTTGGATATGACTGTAACCATTCCGAAACCGTAAAAGAGGTATCCTATGAAACCCATCTACCGTCAAACCTTCCCCATTTCCGATATCCACCTAGACTGCTTCGGTCGGGTAAAGCCCTCTGTGCTTTTGTACTTTGCTCAGGAGGTGGCAGGCAACCACGCTGCCCTGCTGGGAACGGACTGGGACTCCCTGCACCAAAAGAATCTGTTTTGGGCGATCATTCGCCACCACATTCAAATAGAGCGCCTGCCCCGGGGCGGCGAGACCATCACCATCGAAACCTGGCCCATGCCCACCACCCGGGTAGCTTACCCCCGGGCAACCGTGGCTTACGATGCTGACGGCAATGTGCTGTTTCGTACCGTTGCCCTTTGGGTATTGATGGACGAAACCAGCCGCGCCATGGTTTTGCCGGGAAAAAGCGGCGTAATGGTGGACGGCACTTTGTGCGGCACAGAGCTTTCTGTTCCCGGATCTATCCCCCCGGCAGTACTTCCCAATCAGGTTAGCCGTACCGTAGGCTATGCCGAGTTGGACAGAAATCTGCATATGAACAATACCCGCTACTTAGATTGGATCGACGATCTGCTGGACAGCGCCTTCCATGAGGACCACGCCGTGCAGGAGATTACCCTGTGCTATCTTTCTGAAGCCCGGGAAAACCAAACGCTGCACCTGCGCTGGGATATGGGTGAAGACCTGCGTATGCAGGTGGAAGCAACCCGCCAAAAGCCGGAAATGCCCAGCCAGCAAGAACGAGTGTTCGCGGCACAAATACAGTTTTGACACCGAATTGAATAGTTGTTCTGTAAACCAAAACAGTTTTTAACAGGAAACGCAGTTTTCCACCCAAAAGCCTGCAAAAAACCCCTGAGACATGGTATCTCAGTGGGTTTTCCTCTTTCTGCTGTGGAAAAGTCTGTGGAGAATGTGGATAACTCAAGGGTCTGTCAACCCATAAATCTCCCACTTTTGGGGGTTTATGTAAACTAATATTCTGTCTTGTTATTGTTCCTTTCCGTAACATTTTTCGCCACTGTTTTTCCTGCAATGACATCGTTTCTCGGTCATTCCGGGCCGCGCAGCGACGTGGGAATCTCCTTCTTAAGGTGGGGCAATGATGGGGAGGGTCGAAAGTTTTCCTGATTTGCAATCTATAAAAAATGACGTGTTGCAAAACAACACGTCATTTTTATAAAATTACAGCTTCGGGCCAGCCTCGACCAGAGCCTTGCCCTCGTCGTTGCCGGTGTACTTAGCAAAGTTCTTAATGAAGCGAGCAGCCAGATCCTTTGCCTTCTCGTCCCAGATAGCAGCATCTGCGTAGGTGTCGCGAGGATCCAGAATAGCAGGATCAACGCCGGGCAGGCTGGTGGGAACTTCGAAGTCGAAGTAGGGGATCTTCTTGGTGTCTGCCTTCAGGATAGAACCATCCAGGATTGCATCGATGATACCGCGGGTATCCTTAATGGAGATACGCTTGCCGGTGCCGTTCCAGCCGGTGTTGACCAGGTAAGCCTTTGCGCCGGACTTCTCCATCTTCTTAACCAGCTCTTCGCCGTACTTGGTGGGGTGCAGCTCCAGGAA
>JAZRNS010000109.1:0-5075 GCA_045648245.1 Faecousia sp.
GATTTGAACTCTCACTCCATGCCCAGTTATCACTTTCCCTAATATTGGCAATTCCTTGCTTTTTTGCAAAACCATGCTATAATAAACGGACAGTTCAGTCCCCGGGGCTTTACAAAAGAGAAAGAGGATGAAATTATGAAAGAAGCAAAATCAATTCTAAAATGGGTTATCACAGTTTTCTTTGCATTTGCTATGCTAGTTTATATCCCAAGCTTTTCCAGCTTGCTCGCGCTTCTGGTGGTAGCACTTGTCCTTCCTGTCCCTAAGTGGCAAGCATTCCTAGAAAAATTTGTACGAGGAAAGCTAAAAACCATTATTGCAGCAGTGCTTGCGGTGCTGGCACTCGGCACTGCACCAACTGTTGAAACTGATGACACAAGCCCCACCCAGCCCAGCACTTCAGTAACCATCACTACCACAGAATCAACAGCAGCCCCCACTATTGAATCTACCGTTGGAACAACAGGCGAAACTGCAGAAGATGCTACCACAGCTACTACAGTAGCCACTACTGAAACAACCGCAGAAGTTACTACCTCTCCCGCAAATACACCCACTACCCAGCCCACAGTTGCACCCACTACCGAACCCACTACACCTACATCGGAGCCTCCTGTAAATCCCCCACACATTCACAGTTTTAGTGCTGCAACATGCATCGCGCCCAGAATCTGCACTTGCGGAGCAACAGAAGGTAGCGCAAACGGTCATAGCTGGCAAAACGCAACATGCACCAACCCCAAAACTTGCACAGTATGCCACATAACCGAAGGCTCCGCATTGGCTCACAATTGGAAAGAAGCAACTTATTCGCATGCTAAAACATGCACACTTTGTGGAGGAACTGAAGGAAATCCTCTTGAAAAACCAGGCAAGGCCAACTACCATGGCCACGTCTATACTGGTGGCAGCAGCAGCAAGAAATTCCACTATGAAGCAGGGTGTGCCGGCAAGAATAGTCATGAAATCACATGGGATGAAGTCGACCGAAGAAATCTAGGTCCATGCGGTACTTGTGTGCTTAAATAAGAAAAAAGCTTGACCTCTAGGTCAAGCTTTTTAATCCGTTAGTCTTCATATTCAGCAGGAGGCAGTCATAAGCCTACATGTAGTTTATTGGTCTTGCAGGTATTGGTGCAAAAAGTTCAGGGTTTTCTTTTTGTCTGCAGACCACAAGGGAGCGATCAGGTCTTTTTTCGCGCCGTCGCCGGTGATGCGGTGAACTACGACTCCCGCAGGCAATACCGAAATGCATTTTTTCAAAATCCCGGCATATTCCTCCAAAGAAAGGGCTTTCACCCCGCCTTGCGCATATATTTGAGCAAGGCGGGTATTTTTCAGGATATGGAGCAGGTGGAATTTCACCCCATCTGTACCGCAGGCAACGGCATAGTTGGTGGTGGCAACCGGATCGTCAGCGGGCAAGCCAATGATAATGTGGGTGATCACCTCTAAACCCGCCTTTTTCAGCCGGGAAACCGCATCTGCGTAAACTGCTGTTTTATATCTGCGGTTTACATAATCTGCCACATCATCATTGGATGTTTGCAATCCCAGCTCCACGGTTACCGGCTTAATGTCATTTAGTTCTTTTAATAATTGGATCGTGCTTTGGGTCAGACAGTCCGGCCGGGTAGCAACATTCAGCCCCACAATATATTCGGGAGCAATAGCCGCATAAAACAGCTTTCTTAATTTCTCTATGGATGCGTATGTATTGGTGAAGGACTGAAAATAGGCAATGTATTTCCCATCCTTGATTTTTGCTGCTACCCGCTTTTTTGCTTTCTCCAGCTGCTGAGAAATATCCGTTCCGCCTTCGGCAAACTCTCCGCTGCCAAGGCCTGAGCAGAAAATGCACCCGCCGGTACCGGCAGTGCCGTCCCGATTTGGGCAGGTAAACCCACCGTCAAGGGAAAGCTTATAGACCTTGCAGCCGAATTTTTCTTTGTAATAATCGTTGGCAGTTGTATACATGGTGTCCCCTTTTCCCACTTTCATTGATTGTATTATAGGGCATATCCTTAGGAAAAGCAATTCCCGCCTGCATCAACATAGGTCCCATACATTTGTGTTCTATTAGGATCCAAAACTTTTATGTGCTCTACAAAAATCGTGTACCATGTTTGGCACACGATTTTGTTATTTCATTTTCTCAATCAATTCCAAAAGCCAGTTAGGGCTGTTTTGTCCAATCGTCTGTAATTCTCCGTTCTTGTACTTCGCCACAGTAACGAAGCCATTATCATTATCATAAAATGTAGCTTCATTACAGTAAGGCAGTATGGCAAGCAGATCCTCAAACCGTTTGGAGAAGCGATTGGCAACAGTATCGGTGTTGATATTATGACCGCCTCTTTTTACCCGGTTTTCAATACGGAGCAAGCTTTCCTCCATCGTGTCCAAGCCCACATAATAAAGGCGAATATAGTAATCCTTTGCGATAGCCCGCTTTATGGTATCCAGTGTCTTTCTTCCGGACAAAGTGGTCTCCTGAGTGAAGCAAATTTCTTTTTCTAAGCACTCATCAATCAAAGCTACAGCCTTTTTGCCACCCTCCAGCAAATTGCCGCCACAAGTGGCTGTCATCTTATCCACATCGATAATTCTACCGAGATTGTCAATTACTGTTCTCAAAACGCCGGTCAAACTACTCTTTCCGCAGCCATTCACACCAGCAACGATGGTGTATGTTTTCATCAAACAAACTCCCTTTACAAGAATAATAACTACATAATAGCACAATCGCCGTTTCTTTGCAACACCTCTGCTCGTGTCAACTTAGGGTAGCGTGTTTTTGTCAAAACCACATACACGCATCGGCAGCAATAAGTATTATAGCGAGGGCTTGCCAATCGGCAAGCCCTCCTCAATGTTTATTCAATTTCTTTGCTGCATAGTTGTGAATATCATAGTTATTGGTCAACTGGCATTGTTCCAAAATCTCTATCGTCAGCATTTTATCACATAGTCCCGGTTGAAATGATTACTGTGCCGAATGTAAACTGGTATCTCCTATGTTTTGTGAATCGATGCTATATTTGGATGTATAGCCAGCAAGCAAAATCTGATACTGATTGTCGACGGATTCTTTGACGGAACGCAGATAGTCATGACCATGGACTACCGAAATAGTAGACTCCAGAACAATCACGGCAAGGTTGGAACAGTGGTCAGCCACACGCTCCATATTGTGCAGACAATCGTTAAAAACGAAGCCAAGCTCTAATGTGCAGTTGCCACCCTGTACACGCTGAATGTGGTTGTTACGACACTTTTTGACCAGAATATCAATGGTTTCCTCCAAAGGCTCTACCATTTTTGCCAGATCGGAATCGTTATTTTGCATAGCTTTTTGTGTTATGTCAAGAATCTCAAGGACTGCATTGATACACGTCTCGAGCTCAAGCTGTGCCTGGGAAGAGAACTGAATTTTCTTATCCGCAAGCTCTTTGCCCAAGTCTGCCAAATTGACCGCATGGTCAGAGATACGCTCCAGATTTGTTAGACAGGACAAATATCTGGCAGCGGTTTTTGTTTCTTTTTCAGAAAGGGCTTTTGTATTGAGCTGAACCAGATAAGAGCCCAGAGCGTCTTCGTAGCGGTCCACAACATCTTCCCGGGACATGATCTTGTCGTATTTTTCCTGATTAAACTCTCTAAGCAGATCGGTGGATTTCTTGAGACTTTTGAATGCTGCATGGGTCATTAGATCAACAGCACGACCGCTTTGCTCCAAGGCAAGGGGGGGATACTCCAAAAAGCGCTTTTCCAGCAGGTTCTCCTGAAATTCTTCCTCCTCTGCGCCCTTCTTATCCCGAATGGTAAGAACAGTGAATTTTTCGAATAGACCAATACCGGGCATCAGCACAATGGTCGCAAGGGTGTTGAATACGGTGTTGATGATCGCAATGCCTATGGTATCCACCGGTTGGTGCATAAATGAAAAATCCACAAATACATGGATGATATAAAAGATGGGCATCAAAATAACTGCACCGGCTACGTTAAAATAAAGGTATACAAAAGCAGCCCGTCTGCCGTTTACATTGGCACCGATTGCAGAGATCAATACAGGCGCGCAGGCACCGATGCACATACCAATAATCATTGGAATGGCAACATCATATCCAATAATTCCCGTAGCGGACAAAGCCTGCAAAATACCAATGGAAGCAGAGGCACTTTGAATGATCGCAGTAATCACAGCACCTACCAGCAAAGACACAACCGGGTGGGAAACAGCGGACATAAAGTTAATAAAGACAGGGCTTGTCCGCAAAGGCTTCATGGCGGCACTCATGGATTGCATACCCGTCATCAGCACTGAAAAAGCCAAAAGAATCATACCGATATTCTTCAGGGCAGTTTTTTTGCAGAAGAAATACAGAATGATGCCTACAAAGGCAACAAATGCAAAAATGGTAGCAGAGGACACATCCACCCCCGCCAAAACCAATAACCAGCCGGTGGCAGTCGTACCAATATTGGCACCCATAATAATACCAATGGCATTTGTCAGTTTCATAATGCCCGAGTTTACAAAGCCAACCACCATAACAGTCGTTGCAGAGGAAGACTGGATCGCCGCTGTAACCAACGTTCCCAAAAGCACACCCTTAAATATTGTGGAGGTTAGCCTTCCAAGAATGGTTTCCAATTTACTGCCTGCAACTCTCTTCAGACCATCGCCCAAAAGGGACATGCCAAAGAGGAAAAACCCAAGTCCACCTAACAAATGGATAACATTTGCAATTGTCATATACTTTCTCCTTCTCCAATACTTTCCTGTTTCAATTGATATACATTATAGCATATATACATGAATTTTGTCTAGTATTGGAAAATTTTGATTGCAAAAGGGACTGTAAAGTAACGCATATTTATTCCAAGGTTATACACACATGCTTGCCCCCCTCTTTGAGGGGGCTCAGAATGTCAAAAAAGCCGCCAACCGTCAAAATGCAGGTTAAGCAAAAGGTTTTTTGAACAGAGACTTCCCCTTGGGAGGAAGTGGGCAAAAATCTTTGATTTTTGACGGATGAGGGGTAAAAAAGCTTGCTACGCAAGGCATT
>JAZRNS010000110.1:0-15299 GCA_045648245.1 Faecousia sp.
GGCTGCATTGTAGTCGGTCTGGGTAAGGTCTACTAAACGAATGGGGTAAGTCTCTGCTGCGGAAACAGAGGCTGCGGGGGATTCGACGGCCGCGTCTTCTGCGAATGCGACGGGGACCATCAGTGTTGCCAGCATGCACAGGGTCAGTACCAGTGCTGCCAGGCGTTTGAAGTTTGTCTTCATAGTCTTTCCTCCTGAACATTAAATATTTTTTGCACCGGATCGCCGGCGCGGGGTATTTATATTTCCACCTATTTCGCAGATAGGTGAAGATTACAGAAGTTATTTGCTATGGTCCATAATTAAATTGTACTATACGGGTCATTTACCGTGAATAAAACAAATGGCCTCATTTTTGTAAGTATATACCGTATTTACCAGGTGTACCGTCTTGACACGCACCACTATATCTCCACGTCCTTGCAAGGAGCGCATAGCGCGACGCGGCAATCCGCGTCAAGACAGGAGACTGCCACACCAGTGTGCGCACTGGTTCGCAATGACGTGAGGTGATAGCAAGAACGGATTGCCGAACCGGTCTGCACACAATAGCACACAGGTCCAATTTACCGGGTCATTGTGGCAGAACGGGATGCTGTGATCTCATTGTGCAACGGCTCACCCTTTTGGAAACGGGCAATATCCTCAATGACCAGACGGGCACAAGCAGGACGCTGATCAGGCGTAGGACCTGCCACATGAGGAAGCATATGCAGCCGATCTGCAGGAACGCTCCACAGAGGGCTTTCCTTCTCAAGGGGCTCCTTTTGATAAACATCCAATGCGGCACGAATATGACCGCTCAGCAAGTGCTTTGCAAGGGCCTCTTCGTCAATCAGGTCACCGCGAGCGGTATTTACCAGCAGCGCATCCTGCTCCATCAGGCTCAACAGCTCGTCGTTAACCAAATGGTGGTTTTGGGGTGTCTTGGAGGTGTTCAGTGTAATCACACGGCAGGTGGAGAAAATTTCCTCCAAATCCGCCTTTTGCACACCCAGTGCGGCAGCCTGCTCATCGGTCATATGCCGGGAGAACAGCTTAATCTTTGCGTTAAAGAGTTTCAGCATATTAATGATATTCCGGCTGGTTGCACCATAGCCCACGATACCCACACGCTGATCCCACAAAGATTCGGTAAGAAACTCGTTTGAGGTGTTCTGCCATCCACAAACACGCATATCCGACACGGCGTACTTACGCAGAGAGTACATCATCTGTGCGATGGTAGCTTCTGCAACCACACGGGCGAAGCCTTCGTTGCCGGAAACGATCCGGATGCCCCTTGCGTACATGGCATCGCTAACCACACCAGCAACAGAGCCGGCGGTGTAGGCAACAAATTTCAGCTTGTTTGCCTTCTCAAGAACATATTCATCCAGTCTGCAAACGCCCCAGCCGCATACCAGAACATCCACATCCACCAAGGCTTCCCGCATCATCTCAGGATTGATTCGATTATTTACTTTATCATCAAGATAAACAACCTCGCCGAGGCTTTCCAAAAGCTCCAGGTTCTCCTTGGTTAAAAAGAATTCCCGTTTATAATTCCAACCAATTAAAATTTTCATCGTTTTTCCTCAATTTACTGGTTTTCGCCAATCATTACAGTTGTATGGGACGACACCCACGGTATCCTGGCAACCAGACCCCTTCTGCTTGCGTCATTCAGAGCAGGCGGAGCGCGCCAAAGGATCTGCACATTAATTTGATGATATGAGCAAAATCGGCGAGAAGATCCTTCGACTCCTGACCGTCGCTTAGGATGACGCGCCAACGGTGGGAGCAAGCCCACGCCCTAAAGATACCACTGTTTTTCAGAAGTGGCGGGAGCAAGCCCCCGCCCTTCTCTATTGTTCCTATAAAGAAATTCAGGTATTAAATAAATGTAATTAACGGCCTTCTACACGAGATAGAGCATCCTCATGGATCTTCATCAGATCGTCATAATGATACTTGCTCTTAAGGGTATCCAAAACACTATCCCACTCAGAGAAATCACGCTTGCCCAGGCAGAACTTTAGCCACTCTGCCTGCAGATAGTTATACAGCGCAGTTGCGTAGGTGTCATAAATGAATTGCTCGTCTTCTGTATATTCTACCAGATGCTGGGGATCTGCTTTCTCAACATATTGCAGACCCATGGACAAAGATGCTTCTTCGTTCTCTGTCTGTGCTGCCTTGTAGGCATCGATCATACGGGTAACGGTGAGAACAGGTGTGTACAGGCCTGCATTCTGGATGCCGCCGTGCTGGTCCAGAAAAGCCTGGATAAACTGCTTGTTGCCGTTTTCATCAACCGTATAGCTTTCGCCCTCAACGCCCCAGTTGGTCATGATCTGGGCTTCCTCGGAACACATCCAGTCCAGATATGCCAAGGTGTTTTCCTTATTCTTGTTGTTACCAACAGCGTACCACATGCTGTAGCCGCCGCCGATACCCAGTGCGAAGGAGGTTGTTACAGTTTCGGCAGTTGCTGCGTAGGTGCCGAAGTTGAAGGGTGCTGCAGCCATGATCTCGAAGTTCGCATCCAGAGACTTACCGGTCTTTGTGATGGCAGGCATACGGTCAGTCTTATCGAAGGTAATAAAGGATGTGGCGCTGGCAAAGGACTCATACCAAGTGGGGGTGTCCATAGTTGCGCAGGACGGATGCATCAGACCCTCTTGCATAAGGCTATTAAGGAACTGTGCCATTTCCTTGTACTCAGAACCAATCTGTGCGCTGAAGAAGTTTCCGTTTTCATCCTGGGTGAAAACGGTGTTTGCAATACCCACGTTAACATGGCTTGCGCCCCACAAATGACCCATGCTCTGAATGGTTTGCATGTTGCCAGTCATATTACGGATAACAAAGGGATAGCTATCGGGATACAGCTCCTTCAGCTTACGCAGAGTCGCCACGAACTCTTCCTGATTGGTGGGGAAGGTTAGATTGTTTGCTTCAAAAATGTCCTTACGGTACAGGAAAGTATAGGGGTCGTGCTGTGCCGGGATGTAAACAGGCAGGAAGTACAAAGAACCGTCCTCAGATGTAAAACGATCTATAAGTGCCTTGTGATCCGGATCTTCAACGTATGCCTTAAGATTGGGCATAATGTCCAGATAGTTCATAAGGTTCACATATGCACCATCTTCGCCTAACGTAAAATAGATGTCCTGATAGGTGTTGTTGAAGGTCAGATCCGGAGGATTGCCTTCGGTCAGCATAGGCAGGTACTGCTCATTCCAGCTATCCAGCTCGATAAAATCGATGGACACGCCCAGCTTTTCCTCGATCTTGCCTGCCATCCAGGAAGTTTCCGGATCCAGGTCAGCATTGTTAGGAGAGTATAAGCTCAGCGTAACACCGGACAGATCGGGGGCAACATAGTTTTCCAGATCCGGGTTAAAGTCATTGCCATTGTTGTTGCCGTTGCCACCGCATCCGGCAAGTAAGCCAAGGCAGCAAACCAATGCCAAAAGGCCTGCAATAAGTTTTTTGAACATAGATAAACCTCTTTTCTTATGATTTGTAGTGGCGGGAGGGGCAATCCCCACCCCTACAGATTTACTTAATACTCTTGTAGTGGGAGGCAATTTGCTATCCCACCTATGTTTTTATATACCAGCAATAGATTAGTATGTTCGATTGAACCAATTTGCTAAGTAAGAAATGGTTTCTTCCGGAGTTTTTCCAACAAGGGGACGCATTTCAAAGGATACGGTTCTTTGGTTTCCTCTTGTGAAGTAACCTGCATTCTTCAGGTGCTTCAGGAACACCTCTCCGTCCTCTTCGTCAAATTCGCCGCCCTCGTAGCCCCAGCAGGGGTGCTTATCGCCATAGAAGGGGTGGGACTTATCCTTAATCACGCAATTGCCTAAGTGGATATGCTCCAAGAAGTCTCCGCCAATGGTGGCGGCACTTTCTAAGGTCTCGTGCATAATGGGAATGTGTCCCATATCCAGCAGGATACCCATGTTACACATACCGGCGTTGCGGATATTGCGGATGGTCTGGACGGTTTCCTCCATACTGCCGTACAGGAAATGCTTATCTACATCCCGGTCGGTAGGCTCTAAGGTCAGCCATACATCTTTAGGGATAAACTCTGACCAGTTCAGAACAAATTCCTCGAACCGCTTTTGGGCGTCTTGTCTGTTCTCCAGCACATCCCGTCCACTACCGAAGATGATCTTCTTTGCACCGGACTCGATTGCGAATTCTGTTTCTCTTTTTAAGATGTCCAGCGCGTAAGTACGCTCTTTAGCATCGGCAGTTGCGGGAAATACAGGCACTTCCCCAATGCGGTCGCCGATATTATAGTTAATGTGCTTGCCGCAATTTTTCAGGATTCCAAGCTCCTCTTTGCTGTGGCTTGCCCAAACCCAGCAATCCAGCGCATCCACATCAGGATTTTCCACCAAAATGCCCAGGGTTTTGGTGTGGGCAGTGCCGTCAGTCATGGCTTCCTGGTAAATAAACTGATGGTTAATACCAAGAATTACCTTATCTAATTTACACATACTGCACCATTGCCTTTTCCATATTTAAGTAACGGGACCAGCATTCCAGTAAGCCTTCCTCGCCAGTTACTTCTACTGTGTTTTCGTTTATAAAGATCTCTGGATGGAGCTTCTTCATATTCTCCAAGTACTGACACTGGGAGAATTTTACCTGAACAGAAACTGCCTTGTCCAATTTCTTGGGAGCAATGCTTTTTGCCACCCGTACAGCCTCTGCCGCGGCTTCTTTTAAGACCTTCCCTGTCTTTGCAGGGGGATAGCACAGTGCCTGTGCCTCGTCCAAACATTTTTTCACAACTGCCGTAACGATCTTGCTATCCAAAGCCTTCGCTTCATCACAGCCCTTGTCATCGCCGGATACAAACACCAGCGGGAAGCCCTGCTCCCCTGCCAATGCCCGCTCTACACCGATTTCGCCTACCAGCTCACCGTTAATATGTACCTCGTCGTACTGGACGAGATAGGAGTGTGCCAGCATTGCGCCGGGCTCACGGGACATGGCGTGCAGTCCTACCATAAACAGACCGTCATAATCACCGCCGACACCTCTGTAAATTTTGCCATTGATGGGCTTACCCATCACCACCGGAATATCCTCCGGCAATTTTGTCATATCTACATTCCGGCCATCGGTGTGCATATCATAGACCACGATCTCGTGGTTTCCTTCGGAGCGGATACCCTCGATTACAGACAGAAGGTCGTGCATCAGCATATCTCTGCCCAACTGGCTGTTTTCCGCCTGCTGATAAGTGGTGATGCCTGTAACGCCCTCAATATCAGTCATAATCAAAAATTTCATGCCGCATCACTCCTTTACACAATCACACCGTTTTCAACAAGTGTGCTTCTCAGCTTCTGAACATCCACACCTCTTGCGGTTACATTATCCTTAACGGCAATTGCCGCAGCCGTACCCGCAGCTTCGCCCAGTACCATGCACTGCACAGTGGGGCGAGTACAACCATAAGCCAGACGGGTAGCGGAAATGCAACGACCGGCAACCAGCAGATTCTCCACACCCTTAGGCAGCATAACCCGGTAAGGCATGTGGAACATCCAGTTCTCGTACTTGAAGTTTTCCACATCATTCCGCAAATGCTTCACATCTGCCGGGTGTCCACCGCAGCCAATGGAATCAGGGAAATCCACGCCCTTGAACAAGTCCATGCCAGTCAAAGTGTAATCGCCTTTGATGCGTCTGGTCTCCCGGATGCCAATATCGGGAATATGGCTGAAGCGGGCATTTTCAAAACCGGGAATGTTCTTCTTGAACACCTCCAGGTTGTTGCGGATCTGCTTAAAGAGCAATGTCTGTCCGTTACTGACCGCCATGGCATCCAAACCATCTATTTCAACCTGCTGATCGCTGTTAAGTAAAATAACCTCGTCGCTGGCAGGCGCATTATAGATCTGAGAGCTAATTTGCGCTCCGTCTTCTCTATAGGCTGGCAGGAGCATACTAAACACAACCATATCGCCCTTCTCCAGCGCCTTTTCCACATCCTCCAAGCTCATAATGCCAAATCTCTGGACCCTGAAAAGCTCGGGGTTTTCTTTTAAGTAATTGATGAGTTTTTGGATGTCTACGCCCCGAACACGGTACATAGAGCCGGTTTTGGTTACCTGACCCAGCATCTGTCCGCCGCCTTCAGCCAAATCTTCCTCAGTAACGCCGTAGGAATATTCTGCACCGGCAAAGACCGCTACATCACCGTCGCCGGTGGTGTCGATCACCTGTTTTGCCGAATGCTCTACAAAGCCACTCTTATTGAACACCAGCACACCGGTAACGGTGTTGCCGTCCATCTTGGCACCGCAGACCTTGGTATCGTACAGAACCTGCACGCCGGCTTCCTCCAGCATATCCATCATGGTAAACTGAGAGCCGTAGCGATCAGAGAAAATGTATGCGCCGATCTGACCATCGGTACCAATGGCATCGCCCTGGTCCATCATTCTGTGGCAGTATTCCTTCATAATGCCGCCTGCCACCTGCACTTCAGCTGCATGGTCCTTCAGGCGCGCGGTAACCTTAGTACGATAGTCTTCGTGATCCTTATAATGCTTGGTAGCCTTGGTAATGCCACCATTACCGATGGTCAGCATTCCGCCGATAGAAAAGCTGCGCTCAATAAGCAAAGTCTTTGCGCCGCCTCTTGCAGCTGCCAGCGCCGCTGCACAGCCTGCAGTGCCGCCACCGCAGACGATTACATCATATGCTTCCCCGACTTTCGGCTCGATCGTGTAAGACATACTAATCCCTCCTAGTGCTCTTTTCATATATCCAATGATCACATTTACGTTGGTGTAACAATATTTAGTTAATATTAGTAAACACTTCCATGTTATTTTAGCACCATCCTATTTTATTGTCAACAAGAATATAGTATTTGCAGGGAAGCTTTTCGGCATTTTTCAGTAAATTAGATCTCTGAAGTTCTTAATTCGATGGAAGGTTATTAAATTTCCGTTGTGGGTTCTGGCACTGTTTTCATTGCCGGAACGGCTGAGGATCACCAGGTCCTACCCATCAATATCCATGCTTCCATAATGTCTGGATTGCTTTGAAAAATCGCCCTTGGCAACCAGCCCGACAAATACCCAATTCACCATGCTTTTGGAATTTTTTGGTTGTCTATCCCAATGCGCCCCACACGATTATTCGTTCCGCACCAAACACGCAAAAACATTCCATTACATTTAAAAAGCAGTCGATTGTCTTTCCTCCTGCGGGGCATTGAGGAGAACAAAATGCACGCCCAGCAGAAAAAGGGTCTGTTGCAAAATCCTCCATTTCGTTTTATGAAAACAATCTTTTGGTGGTGGACGATGGGCGAACAATGATCTCCCATGGGCAAGCATTGCTTTTTGCAAGGGTTGCCACTAAGGCTTGAAAAAAGGTGAAGCTTGGTGTATAATGACAAAAAGTCGCCGAAAGCGAGGGGTATCATGGGAGAACTTATCAAAGGCATTAAGGACAACTGGCTCAAATGGGGCAGTGTGCCTTATGTGTTTGCCATACTTGTGATGTTTTATATCGGTCTTGCCACCGAGGTCAATGACCTGCCCGGTGTGAACTTTCTGGGTAGCAGCTATTTGATGCTGGCAATTCCTTTTGCCATTGTATTTCTCGGTTATGTAATTTGGTGTGCCATCGATAACCGCAAAGAAAAGATGGCTGCACCTGCCCATACCCACACCGACGAAGAAACGCCTGCTGAAAAAAAGAAAAAGAACCCCGGTATCCTGATGGTTGGAATCTTGCTGGCACTGGTATCCATGGTGGTAGCTGTCATTGTGTTTTCTTCTAATTCTGCTCCCCGGGACGGTAAATATGTGATTTGGGCAGACCAGTACCATGTCTCCCTCACCCCCACGGTGGTCAACCAGTACTATCTGGTGGGCGACAGTGTTCAGGCCAAGGGTGGCGAACTGACCGATTACACCGAGCACAGCGTAGTGGAGCTGGATTTTGACAAGGACGGTACATTTACCATTACGGTAGACGGCAAGCTGCTGGGCTGTGTGCCGGGTAAAAACGGCATTGGCTCCCGGGAAGATTGCACCTGCGACGAATGGGTACTGGAAGAAGCAGAAGATGGGATATACTACATTAAGAATACTGCCAATAATACCTACCTAAAGTGGTTTGCATTGCAGAACAACTGGACTACCCACCCCAATATTGTAGACGATAACCGCAGCCAGTATCTGCTGCGGCTGACACCTGTTAAATAATCCGCATATTGAAAGATATAAAACCAAATGACGGGAGGTAGCGCATATAGCTACCTCCCTTTTTTATCAGATTGCAACAAAGCACGGACTGTCAATCGGAAATTTAACATTTTTAACAAGATATGTGTGAGAGATTTTTACTGTCTGTCTTTTCTCTTCCCTTTTTGGGTTTGGGGTGTTATAATAAGAAAAAACAACAAGGAGGGTATCTATGCACTTTCTGCCGATTTGTAAACAGGATATGATCGATCGCGGCTGGGCGCAATGCGACTTTGTGTATGTCATTGGTGATGCCTATGTAGATCATCCCTCCTTTGGCCACGCCATTATCAGCCGTGTGCTGGAAAACGCAGGCTACACCGTAGGCATCATCTCCCAGCCTGATTGGAAAAATCCCAAGTCTATTGATATTTACGGTCGTCCCCGTTTGGGCTTCTTGGTTTCCGGTGGCAATATGGATTCCATGGTGAATCACTATTCCGTTACCAAGCACAAGCGCAAAACCGATGCCTTCACCCCCGGCGGCGTAATGGGCAAGCGCCCGGATTATGCCACCGTGGTGTATTGCAATCTCATTCGTCAGACCTACAAGGATGTACCGATTCTCATTGGCGGTATTGAGGCAAGCTTGCGCCGCCTTGCCCATTACGATTACTGGTCTGAAAGCCTGAAGCGCTCCATTTTGCTGGACGCACAGGCGGATATTCTCATGTACGGCATGGGTGAAAAGAGCATTGTAGAGCTTGCCGATGCCCTGAATGCGGGCATGGAGGCAAAAGACATCACCTACATCGATGGTACCGTTTACCGCACCGATGCACTGGACGAGAGTCTGCCCACCATTGTTTTGCCTGCTTATGACCAACTCAAAACAAACAAGCGCAGCTATGCAGAAAGCTTTAAGCTTCAGTACAGCAACTGCGACCCCTTTACTGCCAAGCGGCTGGCAGAGCCTTACGGGAAGGAATTTGTGGTGCAAAACCCGCCGCAAAAACCTTTGACCACCCAGGAAATGGACCATATTTACGCCCTACCCTATATGCGCACCTATCACCCTAGCTATGAAAAGGCGGGCGGCGTACCCGCCATCGAAGAAGTAAAATTCAGTCTGGTGAGCAACCGCGGCTGTTTCGGTGCCTGCTCCTTCTGTGCCCTGACCTTCCATCAGGGTCGCATTATTCAGACCCGTACCCATGAATCTATTTTGGCAGAAGCAGAACTTATGGTCAGGGACAAGGATTTTAAAGGCTACATTCACGATGTAGGCGGCCCTACCGCCAACTTCCGCCACCCTGCCTGCGAAAAGCAGCTTAGCAAAGGTGCTTGCGGCGGCAGACAATGTCTGTACCCCACGCCCTGCAAAAATATGCGGGCCGATCATTCCGACTACATTGCCCTTTTGCGGAAGCTGCGGAAAATCCCCGGTGTGAAGAAGGTTTTTGTGCGCAGCGGCATTCGTTTTGACTATCTGCTCGCAGATAAAAAAGATACTTTTTTCAAGGAACTGGTGCAGTTTCACATTTCCGGCCAGTTGAAGGTGGCACCGGAGCATGTATCTGATACGGTGCTTTCCCGCATGGGCAAGCCGAGAAATGCAGTATACAACCGGTTTGTGGATAAGTATTTTGCCTTAAACAAACAATTTGGCATGAATCAGTATCTTGTGCCTTATCTCATGTCCAGCCACCCCGGTTCAACCTTAAAAGAAGCCATTGAACTGGCTGAGTATATTCGGGATATGGGCTACAACCCCGAACAGGTGCAGGACTTCTACCCCACCCCCTCTACCCTGTCCTCGGTGATGTACTACACAGGACTTGACCCCCGGACTATGGAGCGGGTCTATGTACCCACCGATCCCCACGAAAAAGCCATGCAGCGGGCGCTGATCCAGTATCGCAATCCAAAAAACTACTATTTGGTTCGGGAGGCCCTGCTGAAGGCACATCGGGAAGATCTGATCGGCTCTGGCCCCAAGTGCCTGATCCGCGCCGTACCGCCCCGGGATAACAAGCGGCCTTTGCCGCCAAAACCGGCTGCAAAAAAGCCCATTGGAAAGAAGCCACCGTCAGGCAAAAAGCCTGCGCCCAAAAAGCGGAGGGGTTAAGCGATGGCAAAACGAAAGCAATCCCGCTCCCCTTTTGTGCGGTTTGTGTTTTTGGTGTACTGCGGTGTTATGCTGTGGCTGCTGTTTGGCAGGTCCTACGGCTGGGTGGAGGGCATGACCTATGAGCAGATGCTGCGGCAGAATGTGAACCTGACGCCCTTTTTGACCATTCATAATTACTGGCGTGTGGTCTACCACGGTACAAATCCCGATCTGTTTGTCCATTGCTTTATTAATTTGGCGGGCAATGTGCTGCTATTCATTCCCGCCGGTTGGCTGTTGCCCCGAATCTGGAAAAAGCAGCGGAATTTCTTTTGTTTCCTGTTCACCTGCGCCCTTTCCATTTTCCTGGTGGAGCTGCTGCAACTATTTAGCTTGCTTGGCAGTTTTGATGTGGACGATATTATTCTGAATCTGGCAGGTATGGTATTGGGATTTCTTTATTATTATATTTTTTGCCGCAAGGGTAAATAATACCAGTGTTTTCTTGACTTTTCCCACTTTCAGTGGTATAGTAGAAAACCTACGGAGAGTTGTCCGAGCGGTTTAAGGAGCTAGTCTTGAAAACTAGTGATGGGTCAAACCACCGTGAGTTCGAATCTCACACTCTCCGCCAAAAAGAACACCACCCAGAGGGTGGTGTTCTTTTTGGCCTGGAAATGGAGATTCGAATTATGTAAAAGTTGCAGCATTTTTTCTTTTATGCTATAATTCTACAAAATACATAAAGGAGAACGCCATGGGTAGAAAAACAATTTTCTTTGATTTAGACGGCACGCTCACCGATTCCGGTGAGGGCATTATCAACTGCTGCGAGCTGGCGTTACGCCACTATGGGATCCCGGTTCCCAGCCGGGAGGAAATGCGGGTATTTGTTGGGCCGCCCTTACATGAGACTTTTCACGAATTTGGTATCCCCCGGGAAGAATGTGAAAATGCCATTGCCATTTTCCGCAGCCGCTATACCACCGTAGGTATTTTTGAAAACGCACCCTATCCCGGTATCCAGGAGCTTTTGCAAACCTTGCAAGCACAGGGGCACCGATTGTTTGTTGCCACCTCCAAGCCGGAGAATATGGCGCTGCAGGTTTTAAAGCATTTCGATCTAGCCCGGTATTTCCAGCAGATCTGCGGTGCTACCATGGACAGCAGCCGGGTGGAGAAATCTGATGTGATCGCCTATCTGCTCAGCCATTGCGGCGCTGTGGAAAACACCGTTATGGTTGGCGACACCCATTTTGATGTACTGGGTGCGGCAACCCACAACATCCCAACCATAGGCGTTTCCTGGGGCTACGGCAAGGTAGCAGATATGGTCGATGCCGGTGCTTATGCCATCGCTGACAATACAGCCCAATTACTGGAACTACTTAACAAATAACACGAGTGTGCTTTGCACACTCGTGTTATTTATTAGTACGGGAATGTATTCGTGAGCAGTAATAACAACGGCAGCGCCAAAGAGAACAGGCTGATGAGCCACGGATAAATAACCCGACGGGAACAGAACATAAACAGCAGACAAACGGCTGTTACGCCCAAGGGCGCAAATACTGCAACACCCCGGCCAACCATCATACTGTATTCACCGCTGGCCTGCAGATTGATGCCAACCTGCGCCGGCAGTTTTGCCATGTTCTGCACAGCAAGAGCAATCGCACCAATGACCACCGGTATTGCCAGCAGCACGCTGCGCAGCTTATAAGCCCACTGACCCACATATTTCACATTGTCCCAAGTTTTTGCCAATGCTTCCTTATCCAGTTTTCCAGCTTTTGCTTTCGGCTTTTGTTCCTTCATAAGCCACCTCCGGCTAGGATTTTCCTTATCATACCATATTTTTCCCCAGTAAGCAACCGGGAATTTATCAGTCCGTTTTATTGTACCTTTTCTCTTGTATACTCATATCACAAACAACAAGGAGGTACAATTTATGAAAGTAACTGCAATTTATCAAAAGGGTTTTGCAAACCGCAGTCCGCTCCCCTATCCCAACGCCATGACACGGCGTGAGATCGTAGGCAAGGTTTTGGACTTTTGCCTGATCGGCGCCTCCTGTACGGGCGTTGTGGCAATGGTGATGTTCCTGCTGGTACTTTTATGATCAGCGCTTTTTATTCTCCCGGTATAAGGCTGCAAGGCCCTGAATGATCAGATCTTTTTCGTAGATCATAGGGGTCTTGCACATGGGGATAATAAAGCGGGCGATGCCGCCGGTTACCACCACGGTGGTCTTATAACCCAGCTCTGTTTCCATGCGCTCTACCATGCCGTCCAGCATAGATGCAGCGCCCATCATAATGCCGCTGCGCATACAATCAATGGTATTGCGGCCGATGGCCTTTTTCGGCTGATCTAATTGCAGGCCGGGTAACAAAGCGGTACGCTCTGTCAGAGCATCCAGGGAGATTTTCACACCGGGACAGATACAGCCACCTACCAGTGCGCCCTTTTCATCCAGCACAACCATGGTGGTGGCTGTGCCCATATCCACAACGATCATAGGGGGCTTATGTCCCCGAAGGGCTGCTACGCAGCCAACCACCAAGTCTGCACCGGTCTGATTGGGATTCTCCAAGCGAATGTCCAGGCCGGTCTTGAGGCCCGGTCCTACTACCAGACATTGCTTGCCGGTTAGTTTTTTCACCGCAGTCTGCATGGAGTTCAGCACCTGCGGCACCACCGATGCAATAATGGAGCCTTCAATATCTTCTGCAGAAAAACCGTTCACATCCAACAATATCTTCAGGTCTACGCAATATTGATCGGAGGTTTTTGTGGTTTCGGTGCGCAATCTGGCTTCAAAAACGATTTTCTCCTGCTCCACACCGCCAATTACAATATTCGAATTTCCAACATCAATGGCTAAAATCATTTCATTTCCTCCAAATCCGCCTGTGTAATGAAATAGCAGCTTGTAATTTTTTCGCCGTCTGTTTTCATGATGCCCGCCGTACCGCCGGAATAACCGCTGCTGCCCGGATTCAAGACCCATAGGCCGTCCGGTAGCTGCTGGCAATCCGGCTTGTGGGTATGTCCGTACAACACAGCCTGGGCATTGTTTTTGCGAGCATCTGCGATCAGAGCGCCGATGCCGCTTTTTACATAATGGTTATGTCCGTGGGTCATAAAAAGGCGCACCCCGCATACATTGTAGCAAAGCACTTCCGGGGCGAAGGGCGGGCAGCGATAACGGTCGCAATTACCCGGTACTTGATGGACCTTCAAGTGCCGGTATTCTTCTGCCAACACCTGTCCGTCATCGTAATAGTCGCCCAAATGCACCAGCGCATCCGGTTTTATAGCTTCCACACACCGGCGCATAAACCGCAGCGATGCGTGGGAATCGGATAAGACTAAGATTTTCATAGTTCACCAACTGCCTTCGGATTACATATACTGATATAGAACAGTCTTATTATAACAGGATTTTTGACAGGAGGCAATCAAATGCAGAAAAATTCTGAGGATTTTTCTATGCAGGAGGCTATGAAAATAGCAAATTCCCCTGCCGGGAAACAACTGATTGCACTGCTGCAGCGCTCCAACAGCGGTCAGCTGCAACAAGTGATGGATGTGGCTTCCCGGGGAGATATGCAAAAGGCAGCACAAATGATGGGCTCGCTTTTGTCTTCCCCGGAGGCAAAACGCCTGGTGGAGGAACTGGGAGGTAAGTAATGGACGATATGGAAAGCAAGCTGGGTGCAATTTTAGGCAACCCGGATATGATGGCAAAAATCATGGCAATGGCACAGGCTTTTGGGCAGAATGCGCCGAACACTGAGCCTGCACCCCAGCAGGATGCACCTGCTTTTTCCATGCCTGATGTGGATTTTACCACCATACAAAAGCTGGCGGGTCTGGCTTCCAACAGCCGCATCACCAAGGAGCAACAGACCCTGCTTCATGCCCTGAGTCCTTATCTGAGCCGGCACCGGATCGCCAAGCTGGAACGGGCAATGCAGGCGGCAAAAATGGCAGGGATCGCAACCAGTCTTCTGGGCAAGGGGTGAGTGCTATGTACAATCGCTATATTCCCCAGCCTGACGGCTCCTATCGGCGCAACCGGATACCGGAAACAAACAAGCCGCAAAATACACCGGCGCCCCCGCCGCCACCTCTGCCTCCTGAGCCGCCTCAGATAGCACATCCTCCCCGCCCAAGCCATGCTCCCAAAAACAGTTTTTTGGGGGGATTACTGCCCCCGGGCTTCGATTTGGGCGATTTGATCATTATGCTGTTACTCCTTTTAATGGCAGGGGATAATTCGGAAGAACGCAGCACTGCCATTTTAACCATGGCGCTATATTTTATTATGTAAGAAGCGTGTTGCAGGTTACTGCAACACGCTTCAGAGTGTCAAAAAAGCCGCCAACCGTCAAAATGCAGGTTAAGCAAAAGGTTTTTTTGAACAGAGCCTTCCCCTCGGGGGGAAGGTGGCAAAAATCTTTGATTTTTGACGGATGAGGGGCAAAAAAGCTTGCTACGCAAGGCATTTTGACTTACTGCGCAACTGGCACTCTACCGTACCACCTGTACGCCAACGAGTGCCAGTTGCTTGTCTTGACGGCTCCTTTGACCTCTGTCAGTCTGTCAAAAAATTATGGCGGGGAACGCGTAAATGTGTTCCCCGCCAAATTTGTTGTTGGATTTGCTGTCAATACACAGTACATTCCCCATCTCTATGCATTTACACATCAGGTGGCACAGCTACGCCGTTTGCTTCATTGTATTCCCAATGGCGGTCTGCCACAATGGCGATATCCTCTGCCGAAATAAGCCCTTGTTCATAGGCTTCCTCCAGCATTATCAGCTTGCCTTCTCTGCACACAAAAAAGCTGATTCCGTTTCTGTTATAAAATCTTGACCCAGCCAGTTCAAAATCCACAATTGCTTCCGTCTGTTGCTGATTAACCCAGACAACGCAGTCATCAAATGTGCCGTAGTAT
>JAZRNS010000111.1:0-1531 GCA_045648245.1 Faecousia sp.
TGTGCTGCCCCAGATTATACGGACAGCACAAAAAAGCCCCTAAGTAGGCAAATATTAAGTTTATGCGGAGTGGCGCAGCGTAAGCGGCGCCACTCCAGTCTTTATTTGGATGCGCTCGTGGTTGTAGAAGTGAATGTAACGGTCGATCATTACATTGGCTTCCTTGAACGTTGCCGGTTTATGCCTATAGATGCACTCTGTCTTAAGGATGGAAAAGAAATTTTCTGCCATGGCATTGTCGTAACAGTTTCCACGTCTTGACATAGACGGCGTTATCCCGTAGGATTGAGTTAGGTTAAAATACTCTCGGGAAGTGTATTGAAACCCTTGGTCGCTGTGGAGCTGCAACTCCGCAGCGACCCTCTTTTTTTCTCTGCGCATGGCAAGGCGGATCGTATCCAGGACAAGATTGATTGTTTGCTCTGTGCCGGTTTTATAGGCGACGATACTGTTGTCATACAGATCACGAATCATGGATAGATATAGAACCCCTTGCTTTGTGTGAATGTATGAAATGTCTGTTACCCACTTTTGATTTGGTTTGTCACTTTGAAATTGCCTGTTAAGCAGATTTTGATATCGATGCAATTGCTGACCCATATTAATCCATTTCCTGCGGCGACGGATTTCAGATAGCAAATCATACTTTTTCATTACCTTCAGCACAGTTTTGGGATTGCGATAGATTCCTTTGGCCACTAATGCTTTCTGCATCCTACGGTATCCATAGGTATTATGGCTTCGTTTTTGTTGTTGCTGAATTTCCTCAGCTAAAGCAGCATCCTTTTCAGGCCTGCCCAATCTATGCACAAAATCATAGTAACCGCTTCTGGATACACCAAAGAATCGGCACATAACTGATATGGGATATTCATCTCGATGGCGGTGGATAACCATATATTTTGCTTTCGGTCTCACTTCCTTTCTGTGGATTGCAGAAAATCCCGCAGCAACTCATTCTCCATCTTTAATCGTTTGTTTTCATACTTGTACTCCGCGATTGTTTTGGCAGGTTTCCTTCCACGTTGCTTTGAGACGCTAGGCTCTTTTAGCCAGCTTTGAATTGCATATCTGCTGATTCCATATTCTCGGCTTAATCTATTCTGGCTCTCACCCGCACGAATTCGCTCTACCACTGCTTCGCGAATTCCTAATGGATACTTCTTCATCCCTTTTTTTCCCGACATAACAATACCCCCTAATGTAGTACTTTCATTTTCCTACATTAGGGGGCTTTTGTCTATTGTCCGTTTTTACTGGACCTGTTCAGTTCATCGGTTGGTGCTTTTTGTTGTCCGGTTTCCGGTTGCAGGACTTGATATTTTACTGCCGCTGTTATATAATAAAATAGAATATTTATGTATAAATGTATAAAGCATGATATATCGCAACCGACGAGGTTTTGCCAGCAAAGGAGCGCGAAAAAATGAAACCGTTTGACAGCAAGGTTTGGCTCTCTTCTCCCACCATGCACGGGGAAGAATTGCAGTATGTTAAAGAAGCCTACGAGACGAATTGGATGTCGACCGTG
>JAZRNS010000112.1:0-2752 GCA_045648245.1 Faecousia sp.
TTTTTCATGCCCTGAGTGTTTTATACTCGGGGTATTTTTTTATTGGAGGCTGTTATTATGGAAAAGAGAAATGAGCACTTGCGCAGGCTGATCATTATGGCCATGCTCTGTGCGGTATCACTTCTGCTGGTTTCCACCATCCGCATCCCCGTGGTTCTGTTTCTAAAGTACGAACCAAAGGATGTGGCAATTACCATTGGCGGTTTCCTGCTCGGTCCTATGGCCAGTTTGATCATCTCTGCGGTGGTAAGCCTGATAGAAATGGTTACCATCAGCGACACCGGGATCATTGGCTGCATTATGAACTTCCTGTCCACCGTCAGCTTTTCCTGCACCGCTGCGCTGATCTACAAAAAATCCCGCACCCTCAAAGGTGCTATTTGGGGCCTTCTAACCGGCTCAGTCATTATGATTGGCGTGATGCTCCTTTGGAACTGGCTCATTACACCGCTGTATATGGGGGGAACCCGGGAAGCGGTTGCCGGAATGCTTCTGCCGGTGTTCCTGCCCTTTAATGCACTGAAGGCCGGGTTTAACTGCGCCCTGACACTGGCGCTCTACAAGCCTTTAACTTCTGCCCTGCGCAAAACCAGGCTGCTGCCCCAAGGCACCTCCGAAAAATCCAGCGCTAAGCCAGTAATCTATTTACTTGCCCTGGCTGTTCTTGCAACCTGCGTTCTAACACTGCTTGCCATGCGGGGAATTCTATAAATATTGGGTGCATGAGGCGGTGTAGAACCGTCTCATGCGCCTTCCTATTTTTGGCATAATTTGTTTTTCCTTGACTTTTACCTCCCTATGGGTTATGATAGTACCAACAGGCGTGTATGTACCTGAATATCATGCTGCATCTTTGCAGTCTACAGGAGAACAAATATGAAAGGTATTATTCTTGCCGGTGGTTCCGGTACTCGACTGTATCCCCTGACTAAAGTTACCTCCAAGCAGCTTCTGCCTATTTATGATAAACCTATGATCTACTATCCCATGTCTGTGCTTATGAGCGCAGGTATTCGGGATATCCTTATTATTTCAACCCCCCAGGACACCCCCCGTTTTGAGGAGTTGCTGGGCGACGGTCATCAGTTTGGCCTGAAGCTGAGCTATGCTGTGCAGGAAAAACCTGACGGCCTGGCACAGGCATTTATCATTGGTGAACAATTCATCGGCAAGGACTGCGTTGCCATGATCCTTGGGGATAACATCTTCTCCGGCCACGGACTGAAAAAGCGTCTGCGTGCGGCTGTTCGCAATGCCCGCAGTGGCAAGGGCGCAACCGTTTTCGGCTACTATGTGGACGATCCTGAGCGGTTCGGCATTGTGGAATTCGATGAGAACGGCCATGCAATCTCTATTGAAGAAAAGCCCGAACACCCCAAAAGCAACTACTGCGTAACCGGTCTGTATTTCTATGACAACCGGGTCGTAGAATATGCTAAGAATCTTAAGCCTTCTTCCCGGGGCGAACTGGAAATTACCGATTTGAACCGGATTTATTTGGAGAACAATGAACTGAATGTGGAATTGCTGGGTCAGGGCTTTACTTGGCTGGATACCGGAACCCACGAAAGTCTGGTGGAAGCTACCAATTTCGTTAAGACTGTAGAAGCACATCAAAACCGCAAAATCGGTTGTTTGGAGGACATCGCCTATATTAACGGCTGGATCTCCAGAGAAGATGTTGAGGCTGTTATTAAGGTTTATAAAAATCAGTACGGCCGCTATCTGCAGGATGTGCTTGATGGCAAGTACATTGATGTAATCCGGGATAAAAAGAAATTAGAGGAACTGGAAAATTGAAAAAGACCATTATCGTAACCGGCGGTGCCGGCTTTATCGGCAGTAACTTTGTTTTTCATATGTTGGGCAAGTATCCGGAGTATCGGATCATCTGCCTGGATAAGCTGACCTATGCCGGTAATCTGTCCACTTTGAAAGGCGTTATGGACAATCCAAACTTCCGCTTTGTTAAGCTGGACATTTGCGACCGGGAAGGCGTTTATAAGCTGTTTGAAGAAGAAAAACCCAATATGGTTGTGAACTTTGCCGCAGAAAGCCATGTGGACCGTTCTATTGAGAACCCTGAAGTTTTCCTGCAAACCAATATTTTGGGAACGCAGGTAGTGATGGATGCTTGCCGCAAGTACGGCATTGACCGCTATCATCAGGTTTCTACCGACGAGGTTTACGGCGACCTGCCGTTGGACCGTCCTGACCTGTTCTTCACGGAAGAAACACCCATTCACACCAGTTCTCCCTACTCTTCTTCCAAGGCGGGTGCAGATCTGCTGGTCATGGCATATCACCGCACCTACGGTTTGCCTGTAACCATCTCCCGTTGCTCCAACAACTACGGTCCTTATCATTTCCGCGAGAAGCTGATTCCCCTGATGATCGCAAACGCGCTGGCAGACAAGCCCTTGCCTGTTTACGGCGAAGGTTTGAATGTTCGGGACTGGTTGTATGTGGAAGACCACTGCAAAGCCATCGACCTGATTATTCATAACGGTCGTGTAGGCGAGGTTTATAACATTGGCGGACATAACGAGATGCGCAACATCGACATTGTTAAGATCATTTGCAAGGCGTTGGACAAACCCGAAAGTTTGATCACCTATGTAACAGACCGGAAGGGTCATGACATGCGTTATGCGATTGACCCCACCAAGATTCACAATGAGCTTGGCTGGTTGCCGGAAACCATGTTTGCAGACGGCATTCAAAAGACCATCCAGTGGTATTTGGATAACAA
>JAZRNS010000113.1:0-10047 GCA_045648245.1 Faecousia sp.
TGCGTTCATGTCCGGACGGAACAGATACACATTGCCGTCGGGATTCTTGTAAGCCTTCAGACCTTCAAACATTTCCTGACCGTAGTGGAACACCATAGCAGAAGGATCCAAGGAGATGTTCTGATAGGGAACGATCCGGGCGTCGTGCCAGCCTTTGCCTTCTGTATAGTTCATCATGAACATATGGTCTGTAAATATCTTGCCGAAGCCCAGCTTTTGACCGGGTGCGGGCTTCTGCTTGGGATTTTGGGTCAATTCAATCTTAATGTCCAGCATTTTGTTGCTCCTTAATAGTCATAACCAATTTGCAAAGCCTTGCAGTTTGCTTCGATCAGGTTTGCCTTTTTGGCAGGAATAAATGCCTCCAGGGTCTGCTGATTGCCTGCAAAGGGAACTGCGCCGCACTCTTTGAGCACCTTGCCGGTCAGAACCATGTTTGCCAGGCTGCCGAAGCCTGCATCCTTGGCAAGCTGGGTCGCGGGAATGTAGAACACCTGTACATCGGTGCGCTCTACCTTCATATCGATCAGGGTGGAATCTACAAAGATCTGACCGCCGGGTACAACGGAATCTACAAACTTCTGCAGCGACGGCAGGTTCATTGCCACCAGCACATCCGGGTTGGTAATAATGGGGCTGCCAACAGGGGTATCAGACAAGACGATGCTGCAGTTGGCTGTGCCGCCACGCATTTCAGGACCGTAGGAAGGCAGCCAGGAGACCTGCATATCTTCGGTCAGGCCCTTGTACGCCAAAAACTTACCGGCAAACAGAACGCCCTGTCCGCCAAAACCGGCAATGAGGATCTGGGTCGTTTTCATATTACTTGCCCTCCTTTGCAGCGGTTCTGTCCTTATAGACACCAATAGGATAGTAGGGCAGCATATCGCTCTCCACCCACTCCAGTGCCTGCTTCGGTGTCATGCCCCAGTTGGTGGGACAGGCAGAAACCACCTCCACCAGAGAGAAGCCCTTGCCCTCGATCTGGTTTTGGAATGCCTTCTTGATCGCCTTCTTTGCGGCATTGACATTCTTCACATTGTTTACAGCCACACGGGTAATGTACTCAGGGCCTTCCAAAGTTGCCAGCATTTCGCAAACACGAATGGGCCAACCGCAATGGTTTACATCACGGCCGTAGGGAGAGGTCTGGGTAACCTGACCGGGCAGGCTGGTAGGTGCCATCTGACCGCCGGTCATGCCGTAAATTGCGTTGTTCACGAAAATCACGGTGATGTTTTCGTTTCTTGCGGCAGAATGCACAGTCTCTGCCATGCCGATGGAGGCAAGGTCGCCATCGCCCTGATAGGTAAATACCACATTCTCCGGACGGCAGCGCTTAATGCCCGTTGCCACAGCAGGGGCTCTGCCGTGGGGTGCTTCGATCATGTCGCAAGCAAAATAGTCGTAAGCCATAACGGCACAGCCAACCGGTGCAACACCAATGGCCTTGCCCTCAATGCCCAATTCGTCCAAAGCTTCGGCAACCAGTCGGTGGATAATGCCATGGGGACAGCCGGGGCAATAATGGAAAGGAGCGTTTGTTAAGGACTTGGGTTTTTCAAATACAACTGCCATGATTAAAACTCTCCTTTCTCAGCTTTTTCAATGGATTCCAGCACCTGATCGGGGCTGGGGATCATACCGCCACAGCGGTTGCACAGACAAACGGGCTTCTTACTGCCGGTTGCCAGGCGCACATCTTCGATCATCTGACCCATGCTCAGCTCTACGCACACAAAGCCCTTGACCTTGTCTGCAGCTTCCTTAAGGACTTTCTCCGGGAAGGGCCACAGGGTAATGGGGCGGATCAGACCTACCTTGATACCCTTTTCTCTTGCCGCAACCACGGCGTTCTTTGCCACACGGGAGGCGATGCCGTATGCAACCACGCACAGCTCGGCATCTTCCATCATGTACTCTTCCCACATGGTCTCGTTCTGCTCTACCTGCTTATACTTTTCGTAACGCTGGAAGTTCTTGACCTCCAGTTCATCAGGCTTTAAGTACAAAGAGTTTACAACATTATGCTCACGCTTGCCGTTTGTGCCGGTGAGCGCCCAGGGCTTTTCGTAGGTTTCCACCTGGGCGTCCTCGAAGGAGATAGGCTCCATCATCTGACCGATGGTGCCGTCAGCCAGGATCATGGCAGTCATGGAATACTTATCTGCCAAATTGAAACCCTTAATGGTCAGGCTTGCCATTTCCTGCACGGAAGCGGGTGCCAGCACGATCATGCGGTAATCGCCATGACCGCCGCCCTTGGTAGCCTGAAAATAGTCAGACTGGGAGGGCTGAATACCGCCCAAACCGGGACCGCCGCGCTGGACATTCACCACGAAAGCAGGCACATCAGAGCCGGCAATGTAGCTCAAGCCCTGTGCCTTCAGGGAAATTCCGGGGCTGGAGGAGGAGGTCATGACCCGGCAGCCGGTAGCGGCTGCGCCGTAGACCATGTTAATGGATGCAATTTCACTTTCTGCCTGCAGGAACACGCCACCGATCTTAGGCATTTTCTTTGCCATGTAAGCGGCGATCTCTGTCTGGGGCGTAATGGGGTAGCCAAAATAGTGGCGGCAACCGGCACGGATCGCAGCTTCTGCGATGGCCTCGTTGCCCTTCATCAAAATTCTTTCTGCCATAGCGTTCTCCTTATCTCTCTACCGTAATGATACAGTCCGGACACATGGTTGCGCAGAAGGCACAGCCGATGCACTTTTCCTGATCTTGCATAAAGGCGGGGGAGTAGCCCTTCTGATTGAGCTTATCCTGTGCGATCGCCAAGCATCCCTTGGGACATGCATCGACGCACAGGCCGCAGCCCTTGCATTGATCTGTGTTGAATGTTACATTTGCCATTTAATTTCCTCCTTATTACAGACCCGGCAGGTCGAAATATTTTTCTTGCAGCTTCATAGGCAGCACCGGCAGGTCGGTCAATTCCTTGGCAACCTCTGCCTGTGCGGTATGTACCCAAAGGGGCAGTCCGGAAAGGGCGCAGAGCTTTTCAATAAAGGCAAGAGAGTCCCGCACCGTTTGGGCGGTGGTCTCCGGACCTAAATTGGAATTGTTTACAATGCAGGTGAAGGCAAGGCCGCAGGCCTGCTCGATCTCCCGCATAATTTCCAGAGCATCTTCCGCTGTCCGGGTCAGGGGTCGGCAATTATTTGCCACAAATACCATGCGGTAGTCGTTTTCTTCCTTGATCGCCGGCACAAATCTGCCCAAAGCGTAAGCACCCCGATCGTCTCCGCCAATGTCCATAATACCGTATGCGGACTTGTCCTGTACCAGCCGGTAGCTTTCTGCCGGCAAGGCGGGCAGATCCACATTGGAGTTGGCATATTGGGGAGAAATCAGGCGAACGCCCATTTGCGTCAGTTCTTTTTCACTGTCTGCGGTGCGAAAATAGGGATTGACAATATCCAGATCCGCAATGCACACCGCTTTGCCCTCCCTTGCCAGATGGAGGGCATAATTCACAGCGATATTGGTTTTGCCGCTGCCGTAATGGCCGGCAAACAGCGTGAGTCGTTTGTGTTCCATAATTACAGTTGTTTCCGAATGATCTTGCCGCTGACGGTCTTAGGCAGGCTTTCCTTAAACACCACGATACGGGGGTACTTATAGGGAGCGGTACGGGACTTGACATAGTCCTGAATTTCCTTTTTCAGTTCCTCTGTGCCCTCGGTTCCCTGAACCAGCACAATACTTGCCTTAACCACCTGTCCTCTGACCTGGTCCGGTGCGGCAGACACGCCACACTCCAGAACATAGGGCAGCTCCATAATGACATTTTCAATTTCGAACGGGCCAATGCGGTAGCCAGAGGACTTGATCACATCGTCGGCTCTGCCTACATACCAGAAGAAGCCGTCCTCGTCCTTCCATGCCAAATCGCCGGTGTGGTAGAAGCCATCCCGCCAGGTTTCGGCGGTAACCTCCTCGTTGCCCTCGTAGGCGTATGCCAGACCGCAGGGCAGACCCTCCGAAATATCGATGCAGATCTCACCTGTCTCGCCGGGATCCACAGGATTTCCTTCGCTGTCCAGCAAGTGGACTTTGTATAGCGGTACCGGCTTACCCATAGAGCCAACCTTGTGGCTGTCGCCTGCCAGATTGGCGATGATAACTGTGCTTTCGGACTGGCCGAAGCCTTCTTTAATGGAAATGCCGGTATGCTTCTTGAACTGGATATACACCTCCGGGTTCAGCGCCTCGCCGGCTGTGGATGCATAGCAGATAGAAGACAGGTCAAACCGGGAAAGATCCTGCTTAATGAGCATCCGGTACATGGTAGGCGGTGCGCAGAAGGTGGTGATATTGTACTTTGCGAACATAGGCAGGATCTTTTCTGCGTCGAATCGGTCGAAGTCATAAACAAAGATCGCCGCCTCGCACAGCCACTGGCCGTAAAGCTTGCCCCAGGAGGACTTTGCCCAGCCGGTGTCGGAAATGGTCAGGTGCAAGCCGTCGGGGTTGACCTGATGCCAGTATTTTGCCGTAATAAAATGACCCAGGGGGTACTTATGATTGTGGGCCGCCAACTTGGGATAGCCGGAGGTTCCGGAGGTGAAGAACATAAGCATGGGGTCTGTGCCGCAAGGTGCATCCTCTGTGCGGGCAAAGCGGCTGCTGAACATGGTATATTCTTCGTCGAAGTTGCGCCAGCCTTCCCGGCTGCCTCCAACTAAGATCTTATGCTCCAGCATGGGGCTTTTTGCTGCTGCCTCGTCCACCGCATCTGCCACATCTCCGTCAGCGGTGCAAACAATGGCCTTCACGTTGCCTGCGGCAAAGCGGTATGTAAAATCCTTCTCCAAAAGCTGGTTGGTTGCGGGAATCGCCACAGCGCCCAGCTTGTGCAGACCCAAAATAGAGAACCAGAACTGATAGTGGCGCTTAAGCACCAGCATCACCCGGTCGCCCTTTTGAATGCCCAAAGACTTAAAGTAGTTGGCTGCTCTTGCAGATTCCTTCTTAATGTCCGAGAAGGTGAAGCGGCGCTCGGTCAGATCCTTGGCAATGTGTAGCATTGCCAGCTTGTCAGGCTTCTTTTCACCCAATGCATCGATCACATCGAAGGCAAAGTTAAACTGCTCCTCATTTTTAAAATCGATGGCGGTGAGCTTGCCGTCCTCCACTGTGGGAGTAATGAACTTGCGGTAGACACGGTCTGTTTCGTCTGTTGCGGGCGCCGGGGTATCGGTGGTTGCTACGGCTGCAGCTTCCTCTCCGGTTCTGGCTGCCTCGTTAGACAATACGATGGCATAGAAGGCGCAGTCCTCACCGTTGACGGCGATCATGCCGTGGGGAATGGAGGAATCATAATAAATACAGTCGCCGGGATTCAATATCTCGCTGTTGGCGCCGATCTGAATTTTCATCTGACCCCGGATCACGATATCACATTCCTGGCCCTCATGGGTTACCAGCTCAATATCCCCATACTCTGCGCCCTCTTTGTAATTGAGCTTCATATACAGGGGCAGGGCAATACGGTTGCGGAAATCCGGTGCTAAGTTATAGCCGATCATATGGTGGGCTTCTTCGATGCGCTGGCCGTCTCCCTTACGGGTCAGGGCATAGTTCCGCAGCTTGGCGCTGCGGCCCTCCAGCAGATCGCTGAAGTCAACGCCGAAAATCAGCACGCAGCGGTATAAAAAGGCGATGCTCATGTTCCGGCTTCCGGACTCATACTGGGCATATTCTTCTACAGACACACCGGTGCGCTGGGCCATCTCCTCTACAGTAAAGCCGCTGATGTTCCGCAGCTCCCGGATACGGTCCGCCACTTCCCGGATCTTATAATCCATTGCAGACATGTTTTCTTCCATGGTGCACCTCGCTAATCTTAAAAAACATTGGAATTTATCAATTATACTAAATAATGTAAAACCTTGTCAACCTATACCGGGGATTCCAATGCACTTTTTTGCCGAAAAAAGGGCTTACAGCTTGTTTCGCATAATTTTGCCGCTGATAGTCTTAGGCAGTTCCTTCCGGAATTCCACGATACGGGGGTACTTATAGGGGGCAGTATGGTTCTTGACATAGTTCTGGATCTCTTTCTTCAGCTCCTCTGTACCCTCTGTGCCTTCCACCAGCACAATGCAAGCCTTGACCACCTGACCTCTAACCTCATCCGGGGCAGCGCATACGCCGCATTCCAACACATAGGGCAGCTCCATGATGGTAGACTCGATCTCGAAGGGTCCAATGCGGTAGCCGGAGGATTTGATTACATCGTCGGCGCGGCCCACATACCAGTAGTAGCCGTCTTCATCACGCCAGGCCACATCACCGGTGTGATACATACCGTCGTGCCATACCGCATCGGTAGCTTCCTGATTGCGATAATATCCCATGAACACGCCGCAGGTGGGCTTGGGGTCGGTACGGATCACGATCTCGCCGTTGACACCGTCGGCAACAGGGTTGCCCTCAGGATCCACGATATCGATGCCGTAGCCGGGGACCGGCTTGCCCATTGCGCCGGGTTTGATATTTGCGCCGTACAGATTGGCGATACCCAGGGTCATTTCTGTCTGACCGAAGCCTTCATGGATCTTCAAGCCCGTAGCTTTTTCAAACTGATAGAACACCTCGGCGTTCAGCGCCTCGCCGGCGGTAGTTGCGTGATGGATGGAAGACAGGTCATAGCCGCTCAGATCTTGCTTGATGAGCAGGCGGTACATAGTAGGCGGTGCGCAGAAGGTGGTGATGTTGTACTTTGCGAACATAGGCAGGATCTTTTCTGCGTCGAATCGGTCGAAGTCATAAGTAAATACAGCACCTTCGCAAAGCCACTGACCGTAGAGCTTGCCCCACAGTGCCTTGCCCCAGCCGGTCTCGGAAATGGTGAAATGCAGGCCGTCCCGCTCGCACAGGTGCCAGTACTTGGCAGTTACGAAATGACCCAATGCATACTTATAGGAATGGGTAGCCATTTTGGGATAGCCGGTAGTGCCGGATGTAAAGAGCATCAGCATGGGATCCGCGCCGCAGGGAGCGTCCTCTGTGCGGGTGTAGCGACGGCTGAACAGACCGTATTCCTCATTGTAGTTGTGCCAGCCTTCCCGGCTGCCGCCTACCAGGATCTTGGTCAGGTTGATATTGGCAGACTTTTCTGCCAGCTCGACCTGCTCTGCGGTATTGCCGTCTGCGGTACACAAAACAGCGCTCACATCAGCCGCCTGGAACCGGTAGACAAAGTCATGCTCCATCAGCTGATTGGTGGCAGGGATCGCAATAGCACCCAGCTTGTGCAGACCCAGGATCGCAAACCAGAACTGATAATGGCGCTTCAGCACCAGCATCACCCGGTCGCCCCGTTTAATACCCAGAGATTTAAAGTAATTTGCGCTCTGGGAAGATGCGTCCTTCATATCCTTGAATGTGAACCGGCGCTCTGTCATATCATTGGAAATATGGACCATAGCCAGCTTATCCGGCTCTCTTCTTGCGATAGCATCAACCGTATCAAAGGCAAAGTTATATCTGTCCTCATCAGAGAATACCATGCCCTGGAACACACCGTCTTCATCTTCCTTTGCAGTAACGAACTTGTTACACAGCAAAGGCTGTTCCATCTTGCCCTTGCGGCTTTGACCGATAAACAAAGGCTGATCAGTAGTATCAGAAGCCATGATCACCGAAAGGAACACACAATCCTGACCGTCTACAGCGATCATACCGTGGGGGGTAGAGGACTTGTAGAAGATAGAATCGCCTTCCCGCAGAACTTCCTCATGGTCGCCGACCTTGATCCGCATAGCACCCTTGATCACCAGATCAAATTCCTGACCGGTGTGGGTAGTGGTGTGGATCGGTTTGTTCTGGAGTTCTTCAGAATACTTATAGGTAACCCAATAGGGCGTTGCCAGCTTCTTGCGGAACATGGGTGCCATGTCCTGAATGGTAATGCCGTCTTCGCTGGCAGTTACCAGACCCTTGCCCTTGCGGGTTACGGTGTAGCCGGACAGCTTGGCGCTATGGCCTTCCAGCAAAACGGTGATCTCCACCCCAAAAACTTTGGCGCACTTATGCAGGAAGGTAAAGGGCAGATCAACCGTTCCGGATTCGTACTGGTGGTAAATTTCTTCACTCACCTCCGTCTGCTCAGCCATCTTCTTCATGCTGTAGCCCAAAATCTCTCGCATACCTCTGATACGAGTTGCGATGTCCATAAGTTGTGTAGAGGTATTCGTGTTAGCCATGGGGGGGATCTCCTTTCTAAAAATAAAATGATAATAAAAAAAACGCCTCAAGAAACAAAGTCCTTGAGACGAGTAAACACAATACCCGCGGTACCACTCAAATTGCAGCTTTTCGCTGCCCCTTCACACTCCAACAAGCGCTATCCCTTAACGCGGGCAAACGGGAGAACCTGGCAAATTTGCTCGGCACTCCGGCTCAGAAGTGATGGGTACTTGGGCGCTAAGCTATCGGCTTACACCAAATGCCGACTCTCTGAAAGCTTCTGCTGCCTGACCGTCTTCGTCGTAGCCTTTTCACTATTGCCGATACTATATCATGTCCGCCAGTAAAAGTCAAATGTTTTTCATACAAAGAATTCCTTTCTGCCTCTTTGATTTTTGTGCAATATTGCAATTTTGCATATTTTAGTTGACAAATCCGCCCGTTTGTGGTTAAATGCTAACATAATACATATTAAAAAGATGTTGACGGAAAATTTGCCCCCTTCCAATGCTTCAGAGAGCCGCCGGCTGGTGTGAGCCGGTGCAAATGATTTGGGCGATCTGCTTCCTGAGTCGGCTCTGCCAAAAGAAATGAGTAGTGGAGCACGGTTTCCCCCGTTACCGGGATAGGACTTGTTGGAGTCTAAAGTGGTCTTTTTGAGACAATCAGGGTGGTACCGCGAATGTAAGTTCGTCCCTGAGGCTATACGAATAGCCTCAGGGCTTTTCTTTTATTTTTTGAAGGAGTGATGTTTTATGAAACAGATTCTCATCAGCGATGTAACTATGAAGCAGGCAGCAGAGGGCTTTCGCCTGTCTTTCAAGGAGAAAATTGAACTGTCCAAGCTGCTGGATAAGCTGGGCGTGGATTTTGTTGAGTTGGAAGGCATTTCCAATGTCCGCATCGATTCTCTGCGGATCAAGTCTATTGCCGCAGCAGTAAAGGACAGCGGCATTGCCGTACCGGTGGAGCTGAACGCCGAAAGTGTGCAGCGCACATGGGAAGCTTTGCAGCTGGCAAAGCGCCCCCGCTTGCAGGTTTGCGCACCGGTCAGCTCTGTGCAGATGGAATACCTGTTCCACAAAAAGCCTGAGGCGATGCTTAAGGCCATTGCTGAGACTATCCGCGCCTGCCGCGCCCTGTGTGCCGATGTAGAATTTGTGGCTGACGATGCCAGCCGTAGCGAGAAGGCATTTCTTTTGCAGGCTTTGCAGACTGCTATGGAGGCAGGCGCTACCACCGTTACCCTTTGGGACACCGCCGGCACCATGCTGCCCGGCGAATTTGCCGATTTTGTAAAGCAGCTTTACACAGACCTTCCCGCACTTGCCAATGTAACCTTAGGTATCGGCTGCACCAACACCCTTTCCATGGCAGATGCCTGTGCTGTCGCCGCGATCTCCCAGGGCGCAGGACAGATCAAGGCGGCTGCCTACGCACTAGACAATGTAAGCTTGGTAAACATCGCCCGCTTGCTTGCCGCCAAGGCAGATTCTCTGGGTGTTTCCTGCCGTCTGCGGGTTACCCAGCTCAGCCGGACATCGGAGCAGATCGCATGGCTGTGCCACTCCAACAAGTCTATGGCGGCAAACGCCATGTCCGGGGAAAATGACCGCATTGACCTGACCGCCCATGACGACATCACCGCCGTTTCCAAGGCTGTAGAAGCTTTGGGCTACGACCTGTCCGAGGAGGATATGGTCAAGGTTTACAACGCTTTCCGCCGCATTGCAGAAAAGAAGGAGACTGTCAGCTCCAAGGAGCTGGATGCCATCGTCGCCTCTGCGGCTATGCAGGTTCCCTCCACCTATAAGCTGGATACCTATGTGATCACCTCCGGCAACA
>JAZRNS010000114.1:0-5943 GCA_045648245.1 Faecousia sp.
CTGATCCCATTCCACGGCCTGCGGCACACTTCCGCCACGCTGCTGATCGCCAGCAAACAGGATCTCAAAACGGTATCCAGCCGCCTGGGCCACGCACAGACATCTACCACAATGAACATCTACGCACACGCCCTTCAGGAGAGCGATCGCAAAGCCGCCACGGCTCTGGAAAATCTCCTTGCAAAACAGGCCTAAAAACAAAAAATCGCCGCTCCGGTCGCCAAATGGTCGCCATTTGGTCATCGGAGCGGGTTTTCTATAAAAAGCAAAAACCCCAAAGCCGTTGGGGCTCTAGGGTTTTTCTTGGAGCTGCTAGCCAGATTTGAACTGGCGACCTCATCCTTACCAAGGATGCGCTCTACCGACTGAGCTATAGCAGCATTTTTGACAGCTTTGCCATTATACCGCACACACTCTTAGTTGTCAAGCCTTTTTTTGATTTTTCTACAAATAAAATCAAGGGCGTGTTGCACAATGAACACGCCCTTTTAATGGTTATTGCATTACACACCGGAGTATGCGGCAAAGCCTGCGTCAACAGGCAACACCACGCCGGTGATAGCGGATGCGGACTTGTCATCACACAGGAACAATGTTGCGCCGATCAGCTCTTCTGCGTCTACGAAACGGCTGGTAGGTGTGCCGTTCAGGATCTTAGCAGAACGGGCTGTAGGTGTGCCGTCGTCATTGAACAGCAGCGCTTTGTTTTGCGCAGAAACCAGGAAGCCGGGGGCTATGGCGTTGCAGCGAATGCCGGTTCCGGCAAAGTGGGTAGCCAGCCATTGGGTGAAGTTGGAGATACCGGCCTTTGCAGCAGAGTAGGCAGGGATCTTGGTAAGGGGGGTGTAGGCGTTCATAGAAGAAATGTTCAAAATCACGCCGGACTTTTTAGCTACCATATCCTTGGCAAAAGCTTGGGTGGGAAGAAGTGTGCCCTGGAAGTTTAGCTTGAACACGAAGTCTACACCGGAAGCTTCCAAATCGAAGAAGCACTTGCTACCTTCTTTAGCCTCGTGCTGATACTCGTTGTCGGTGGTAGCGCGGGGGTTGTTGCCGCCTGCACCATTGACCAGAATATCACAGGGACCCAGATCTTTCAAAACTGCCTGATGGACTTCTTCCAAGGCATCTGGCTCCAAAACATTTGCCTTGTAGCCTTCTGCAATGTAGCCTTCAGTCTTCAGTTCCTCAGCCAGCTTCTTAACAGCGTCCTCGTTCAAATCCAGGCAGGCGACCTTTGCACCGCTCTGTGCAAAAGCACGAGCCATAGCACCGCAGATCAGACCGCCGGCACCGGTAACGACGACTACCTTGCCGGTGTAATCAATGTTCAGGGGAAGATTTGCCATTTTCATGACCTCCGATTATTTGTTGTCCAGCTTGTCCAGCATATCCCAGACGCCCAGCATATACATGATACCCAAAGCACGGTCATACAAACCATAGCCGGGACGGACATTGCCGGGACCCTCGTCCCACAGATGGCGGCCATGGTCAGGACGGATATAGCCCTCAAAGCCGCAATCGTGGTATGCCTTCAGAATATCTAAAATACCGGTGTCGCCGTCGCAATCCCGATGGCTGGCCTCGCTAAAGTCGCCATTTTCGAAGTGCTTCACGTTACGGATATGGGCAAATGCAATGCGATCGCAATGCTTACGAACAATTTCGGCAACATTGTTGTTCGGATCGGCATTCAAAGAGCCGGAGCACAGTGTTAGACAGTTATAGGGGTTGTCTACCATCTTCAGGAAGCGGTCAATGTTCTCCTCGTTGATGAGCAGACGGGGCAGGCCAAAGATATCCCAGGGGGGATCGTCCATATGGATGGCCATTTTTACATTGCACTCCTCGCAAGTAGGCATAAGTGCCTCCAGGAAGTACTTGAGGTTGTCCCACAGCTTTTCATGGTCTACGCCTGCGTAGTCCTTAAACAGCTGATCCAGCTTAGCCATACGCTCAGGCTCCCAGCCGGGGAAGGACATATTGTACTTCTCGGTGAAGTCCAGAATGTACTTAGCCATTGCATTGTAATCGTCTTGAATCATGCCTTTTTCGTAGAACAGAGCGGTGGAACCGTCACCCACCTCGTGGAACAGATTGGAACGAGTCCAGTCAAAAATAGGCATAAAGTTATAGCAGATAACCTTAACACCAAACTTGGAGAGGTTACGGATACACTGTTTGTAGTTTTCAATATACTTGTCCCGGGTAGGCAGACCGATCTTGATATCGTCATGCACATTCACAGACTCAACAACATCAATGTTGAATCCGTAAGCCTCACATTGCTTTTTAACCGCAGCGATCTCCTCTTCTTCCCAAATCTCGCCAGGCATTTTGTGATGCAGCGCCCACACGATGCTGGTTACGCCGGGGATCTGCTTGATGTGGGACAGCTTGATCTTGTCATTGCCTTCGCCGTACCAACGGAAACCCATTTGCATTGGCATAAAATTCTCCTCCATAATATGGTCTTTTTCAGAAACAGACGGGCTTGTTCTGTCCAATTCTGAACTAAGCACATTATAGTATGAATTTGCTCAGTTTACAATATGAAAAGCTGTGTTCTAGGTAAAAGTTTATAAAAAGTTTTTAAATTTCCGCTTCCAATCTAGTGAAGTTTCCGTTATAATAAGGTCAGCGAACCTTATATGGGCATTGCCCCTAAGATTCAAGGAGGAAATGAAATTGAGAATAATTGTAAATATTAACCGCAAATGGGCTTTCTCCAAGGAAGCGACTGCAGCACCTTCTGCCATTGATCCGAAATGGAACTTTGTTAACCTGCCCCATAGCTGGAATGCCATTGACGGACAGGACGGCGGTAGCGACTATTGGCGCGGTACAGCCTATTATGCTTATGAACTGAACAAAGAAGATCTGCCGGAAAGCGATCGCTATTATATTGAGATCAAGGGTGCAAACTCTTCTGCTGATTTGTATGTAGGCGGCGAGAAGCTGGCATCCCACGACGGCGGTTATTCCACCTGGCGTGCAGACATTACCGAAAAGATCCAGGCTAAGACCCTGATCGTACTGGCTGTGGACAACGCACCCAACGACCGGGTATATCCTCAGATGGCAGACTTCACTTTCTACGGCGGTCTGTACCGTGATGTGAATATTATCTGCGTATCTGAGAGCCACTTTGATCTGGACTACTACGGCGGCCCTGGCATTATGGTTACGCCTGTGGTGGAAGGAAAGAATGCCAATGTGGAAGTACAGACCTTTGTTACAAATTCCAAAATGGGTCAGTCTGTGCGCTACACCTTCTACGATCAGCAGGAAAATGCCATTGGCTGCGTAGAAAGCGCAGAAGGTAAGATCTCCTATACCATTGAAAACGTCCACCTGTGGCATGGCCGGAAGGACCCCTACCTGTATTGCGTAGAGGCTGAGCTGATGGAAGACGGCAAGGTGATCGATAGTGTATGCACCCGCTTTGGTTGTCGCAGCTTTAAGATCGATGCCGATAAGGGCTTCATCCTCAATGGCGAGGAGTACCCCCTGCGTGGCGTCAGCCGCCATCAAGACCGCTGGGGCATTGGTAATGCACTGCTTCCTGAGCACCATAAAGAGGATATGGAACTGATCTGCGAAATGGGCGCAACTACCATTCGTCTTGCCCACTATCAGCATGACCAGTATTTCTACGATCTGTGTGATGAAAAGGGTATGGTCATTTGGGCGGAAATTCCCTATATTTCCCAGCATCTGCCCACCGGTCGTGAGAACACCATTAGCCAGATGAAGGAACTGATTACGCAGAACTATAACCACCCTTCTATTGTGGTTTGGGGTCTGAGTAATGAGATCTCCATGAAGGGCGATAAGGATCCGGACCTGCTGGAGAACCATAAGATTCTGCAGGCACTTTGCCATGAAATGGATGCAACCCGTCCTACTACTATAGCTGTAGTTTCGCCATGTCCCATTGACAGCCCCTATATCCAGATTCCTGATGTGGTTTCCTACAACCACTATTTCGGCTGGTACGGTGGCGATACCTCTATGAACGGACCTTGGTTTGATAACTTCCACAAGACGCACCCCAATATTCCTATTGGCATCTCCGAGTATGGCTGTGAAGCGCTGGACTGGCATACTTCCAATCCCCAGCAGGGCGACTATACCGAGGAATATCAGGCTTACTATCATGAGGAGCTGATTAAGGCCATCGCAGAGCGTCCCTACCTGTGGGCAACCCATGTATGGAATATGTTCGACTTCGGTGCAGATACCCGTAACGAGGG
Organism: Faecousia sp.; assembly: GCA_045648245.1. Taxonomy (GTDB): domain Bacteria; phylum Bacillota; class Clostridia; order Oscillospirales; family Oscillospiraceae; genus Faecousia. The sequence continues at coordinate 4,260 of JAZRNS010000114.1, forward strand.
CGGCGAGAACGGTCAGAACCACAAGGGTCTAATGACCTTCGACCGTAAGTATAAGAAGGATTCCTTCTTCGCTTACAAAGCATGGCTGAATCCCGAACCTATGATTCATATCTGCGGTAAGCGCTATGTTGACCGGGTAGAGGATGTTACTAAGGTAACGGTTTATTCCAACCAGCCTGCAGTTGAGATGTTTGCCAACGGCAAGAGCCTGGGCGTACAGCACAGCAACGGCTTGCCCTTCTTCTACTTTGATGTTCCCAACGCAGGCACTACCAAATTGGTAGCAGTTGCAGGTGAACTGAAGGACGAGAGCGTAATCAACAAGGTGGAGGAGTTCAACGAGGCTTACCGCCTGAAGGAAAAGGGCGCCATCCTGAACTGGTTCGATATCACCGAGCCGGAAGGCTACCTGAGCTTGAACGACAAGATGAGCACCATTATGTCTACCCTGAAGGGCAAAATGCTGCTGATGGGTCTGCTTGCCAAGATGATGCCCAAGGGCAAGAAGGACGGCGAAGGTGCAAATGCAATGGGCTTCGAGCTGACCGGTCCCATGATGTCTATGTTGGGCGGCTTTACCTTCCTGCGTCTGCTGAATATGGCTGGCGGCATGATGGGTATTGAGATGAGCAAGGAAGAGCTTTTGGAAATGAATGCAAAGCTCAATAAGATCAAAAGACCCAAGGAATAAAAGATTAGAATTAGGGGCTGTTCCACCCGGAACAGCCCCGTTACAAGCTTGGCGTGTTGGGGGATAACATGAAAGAGAAAATTGAAACCATACCGGTTAACGAGGCATTCCAGTCGGGAGATGAATGCCCCTTTTGCTACTTGAAACGGCAGGTTGAGCAGCGGGCAATTTCTTACATAATCGGTCCCGGTGCATCCTATATGGAGCCGGAAATTCGGGGCAAGACAGATAACCGTGGCTTTTGCGGCCACCATATGAAAAAACTGTTTGACTATGGCAATTCCTTAGGAAATGCCCTGATTCTGCAAACCTACTTGGTGGGCATGCGTAAGGAACTGGATGAGAAAATCGCGGAATTTACTGTCCCGCCGAAAAAGAGCCTCTTTGGCGGCAAAGCGCCGGAAAGTGAAAGTGAGCTTGTAAAATGGGAACAGGAGCGGGAAGAGAAATGTTTCCTGTGCGAAACGGTTCAGGAAAGTTTGCAGCGCTACTATGCAACCTTCTTCTTTTTATTGAAAGAACCGGAGTTTCGGGGGTTGGTAGAAAATAGCAAAGGCTTTTGTATGCGCCATTTTGCAGGCATTTTGGCGTCGGCAAGGCAAAACCTTTCCAATAACCACCGGGAGTGGTTTTATGAAACACTTTTCCCGTTGATGCAGGATAATCTTGCCCGGGTGCAGGAGGATCTTGATTGGTTTGTGCAGAAGTTTGACTACCGCAATGCCGGCGCAGATTGGAAAAATGCAAAGGATGCGGTCTCTCGCACCATGCAAAAAGTCTGTGGCATTTACCCTGCCGACCCACCCTTTAAAGAAGTAAGAAGATAAATTTCTGTTTATCGGGGTGTAGGGCCGGTCTGCGACCGCCCGCGGGCGACCACAGGTCGCCCCTACGGGGTATTGATGTGTTTGGGGAACACGCTGACAAACTGAAATTTGACACACTGCAAATAAATAAGAGGCTGTCCTAGTGGACAGCCTCTTTCTATGTGTT
>JAZRNS010000115.1:0-3744 GCA_045648245.1 Faecousia sp.
TACCACGTAGCATTCTCTTGTATGCTTCTGTCTTGTGGTCAGCTCGGGATTTTCACCGCTGCGTGCGCCTTCAAGAGCTGCTTCTACGGGCACGGTGTACTGCTTGGCATCCAAAACGCCCTCTATGCGGCGTATTGCGTCGGAATGTCCCTGACTTACGCCCCTGCCCCAGAAGGTGTAGTCCTTGCCGTCGGGCAGTATTGCACCTGCGTACAGGCGGGTGATGGAGAACATACCGGGGTCCCACCCGCAGGAGATAAGGGCAACGTTGCCGCCTTCTCTTGCCGCTTCATCCACAGCCGCAAAATGGGTAGGTATCTTTGCGTGGGTGTCAAAGCTGTCAACCACTGTAAAGTCCTTGGCGTAAAGAGGTGTCTGGGTGGGCAGGTCGGTGGCACTGCCGCCGCAAAGGATCAGCATATCGATACGGCCCTTCCAGTCGGCAAGGGCTTTTGTCTGCAAAACAGGCACATCCGGCGTCAAAATCTTTACGCTGGCAGGATCACGGCGGGTAAATACAACCGCCAGCTTCATGTCCGGGTTCTGGCGAATGGCACATTCCACGCCCCGGGCGAGGTTTCCATAGCCAACGATTCCAATGTTTATCATCACATTACACTCCTTGTGCAGTTTAGATGTTGATGCCAGCCTCTTTCATTAGCTGCAGCAGTTTCTGACGGTGCTGCTCTTCCATGGGAATCAGCGGCAAACGCAGGTAATCCTTACAGAAGCCCATAGCTGCCATTGCTGCCTTCACCGGAATGGGATTCACTTCGCAGAACAATGCATTAATCAAATCCAAATACTTGGTCTGCATTTCCATGGCACCGGCGAAATCACCTTCTGCACACTTGCGGCACAGCTGGGCAGTTTCCTTAGGCAGCACATTGGAAAGAACAGAAATAACACCCTTACCGCCACAAGCCATGATGGGAACGATCTGGTCGTCATTGCCGGAGTAGATATCCAGCTTATCGCCTACCAGCGCAGCGGTTTCCACGATCTTGGAAATATTACCGTTTGCTTCCTTGATGGCAGCAACGTTGGGAACTTCCGCCAATTTCCGGTAAGTAGCGGGCTCAATATTCACGCCGGTGCGGGAGGGCACATTATAGAGGATAACCGGCTTTGTGGAAGCTTCTGCAATGGCAGTAAAGTTTGCCACCAAGCCGTTTTGGGTAGTCTTATTGTAGTAGGGGGTAACCACCAACACGCCGTCATAGCCCAGCTGGCAGGCAAACTTTGTCAAGCTGATGGCGTAAGCCGTATCGTTGGAGCCGGTGCCAGCGATCATGGGAACTCTGCCGTCAGCAACCTCCAAAGCAAACCGCAGAACCTCTTTATGCTCTGCATCAGACAAGGTAGAGCCCTCACCGGTAGTGCCGCAAATGACCAATGCGTCAATACCCTCCCGAATCTGCCAGTCGATCAGTTTCCGGAAAGCTTCATAGTCCACGCCCGACGGGGTCATGGGTGTGATCAGTGCGGTTGCTGCACCTTGGAAAATACTTGTTTCCTTCATATCAAAATTCCTCCTGTTATCCTGCACTTTTATGCATCTTTAAGCCGTGAAAAAAACCGATGCAAGGTAAGCATCGGCTATCTACACGCAAGGCAGCGTCCCCTACCGGCGACACTCTGCCCCGGGAAAAAGTCCATGCGTAATGATAGCACTCCGCCAAGTAACCGCTCCTCAAAGCCGTTAGACAATTGCGACAGTCAAGCAAGTATTCCCTGCCTGCCCAGGTAGGCTTTCGCCTCAGCCCCCTTCGGCGACGACTCCTTTCCCCACCGCCACAGCCTTGCGAGAGCCTCCCGGCGAAGGGTACTGATAGTGCGACGCGCCTCTACCAACAGTTCAGTTATTCACTTATTTGAAGTTTAGCACAGAAACAAATCAGTGTCAATAACATTATCCGTAAAATATCTGTAAATATCCCTGTATTTTGCTTTTTTGTCTGAAATATGGCAGTCCGGAATTCCGGACTGCCAGACTGCCATAGATTTATTTTTGATTTAAGGTTCTTGCGCTGACACGACCCTCGGGACGGATCTCCCCCACCCTCATAAGGGAGCGCTTTGTTAAAGACGGGCCAACCAGCTCATAGACCAGCACCGCAAATAAAACTACATTTCGGGCAAGGGCACTATCCGGCAAGGATGCGGCGGTCATGGCCATACCCAGGGCAACCCCTGCCTGGGGCAGCAGGGTAATTCCCAAATTCTCCTCGATGGCTTTGCTCTGATGGGTCAGCCGGCAACTGATATCTGAGCCGTAATACTTACCTGCAGATCGGGCGATGATATACAGCACACCTACCAAAATGGTTACCGGCTGCAGCACCACATGTAGATCCAGTTCTGCACCGGAAATAACGAAAAACAATACATTCAGCGGCACAGACCAGCCTTCAATACGACTCATCAGTTCTTCGGAGGTGTCGCAAATATTGCAGAAAATGGTGCCGGTCATCATACAAACCAGCAGCAAGGAAAATCCGCAATGAACAGGGCCGATTTGGAATTTGAGCATAGAAAGGCCCACGGTCAGCAGCACAAAGGCAACAGAAATGGTCATACGCTTACTGCGGGAGTGGAAAAACTGCTCTGTCCAATTTAACAGCCAGCCCATGAGGCTTCCCAAAGTCAAGGACAAAATGATCTCCAAAATCGGCTCGATCACCACCGCCAGCACACTGATCTGGCCGTCAGAAATAGCCGTTGCAATGCCGTAGGAAACAGAGAACAGCACAAGGCCCACTGCATCGTCAATGGCAACCACCAGCATCAAAAGCCGTGTCAGCGGACCGTCAGCCTTGTACTGCCGCACCACCATTAGTGTGGCTGCCGGTGCAGTTGCAGAAGCAATGGCACCCAGCACAATGGCACAGGGCAAGGAAATCACATTGGGGAAGCACAGGTGCAGCACGATCAGGATCCCATCCACCACCAAGGTGGTGATCACTGCCTGACCGATACCAATAAGAATGGCACCTTTGCCCATGGACTTTAACTGTCCCAGGCGGAACTCGTTACCAATGGTAAAGGCAATAAAGCCCAAGGTGGTCTGAGTAATCAGGCTCAAGCCCTCTACCTGTGCAAGGGAATTGAAGCCTAGGCCGGGGATCTTCAGCGCACCCAGGCAAAAAGGTCCTAAGAGCAAGCCTGCAATTAAATAAGCCGTAACTGCAGGCAGGTGGATCTTTTTGGTCAGTCGGGTGAGCATCAGTCCGCCCACCAGCGCCACCGCAAGGCTAATAAGTAAGGTTTCCATGTATAATACCTTCTTTTCTCATAAAACTACTGGGTATCATACCACCATTGCCCAAATCTATCAAGCGCAATACTACCCAAAATTTCCCACTTTCCACAGATTGTTTTGTGCAAAAATAAACCTGTGGATAAAAGCTGCTCAAATTGCGGTGATTTTCAATTTGTTGGTGTGTTTGGGGAACACACCAACAACCCGTAGGGGCGTCCTGCGGGCGGTCGCAGACCGCCCCTACACCCCATCAAACAGAAATTTAACAGTTTTATACAAATGAGGACGCGCTGCAAAATGCAACGCGTCCTCAGTCTGTCAAAAAACTTGTTTTTTGACAGACTGACAGAGGTCAAAGGAGCCGTCAAGACAAGCAACTGGCACTCGTTGGCGTACAGGTGGTACGGTAGAGTGCCAGTTGCGCAGTAAGTCAAAATGCCTTGCGCAGCAAGCTTTTTTACCCCTCATCCGTCAAAAATCAA